>CAUUOT010000040.1:0-7788 GCA_963546815.1 uncultured Bacteroides sp. | reverse complement strand
GGAAGTGAACATTGCAGGTCTGCAAAAGTCTCAAGCAAATGGAAAGTAAATTTCGCAGACCTGCGAATTGTTGTACGGCTTTCCCTTTTTGAAACGGCACATGGGCAACGTGTCATGATGCCCACGTGATGATTGTTGTTGGATCATAAAAAAGCATTATACGTCACCACCATTGGAGAGAAAAAACCTAATTTTTAGGTATTGTGTATTCCAAAGGATGGGCGTAACTTTGCACCGCAATTAACAACCCAACAACATAATAATAAAATGAGAAAGATTGTAATGATGATGCTTGTCACCATGTTCGCCATGAACGTGCTGGCAGAAAACGTGAAATTTAAGGTAAGCAACATGCACTGTCAGAACTGTGCAAACCGAGTAGAGAAAGCCCTGAAAGCCAACAAGGCCGTCAGCGAGGTGAAGGTCAATCTCGAGTGCAAGGCTGTCAGCGTAAGCTATGATGCGGCAAAGACCAACGTGGAGGCACTGCAAAAAGCACTGACCGATGCCAAGTTTGAAGCCAAAGTCGCCACGTCATGTGACAAAAAGGAAGGTTGCAAGCACGAAAGCAAGGACGGTGAACATAAATGCAGCAAGAAAGAGAAGCAGCAGAAAGCCGGCGAGCACAAGTGTGGAGCCGGAGGTTGCGGACACGACAAGGAATCCAAGTAAACTCTAATTATAATTTAATACCGTATGATGCGATTAGTAAAATTTGCATTGGCAGTGCTCATCTGCCCAATGCTGCTCGCCTCTTGCTCTGAAGACGAGGCTGAAAAGAAGATTGATGTGACGTTCAACGCCATTCCCAAGGTTGCAGGAGCACTGGATGTAGCGACTTTGGCAGGCACACCCGTCAAGTTCACCGAGGTGCGCAGCCAGAACACAAGCCAGTTCCCGCTCGACGCCAACGGAAAGGCGGTCGCCTCTCTGCCGATGGGTGTCTATAACATCGCCATAGAGAAAGACGTCACCAACGCCCAGGGCGAACATGTGGTGATCTCGCTGCGTATGGAGAATGTCAATGTAAACACTTCTGGACAGGCAATCGACGGCTATGTGAACTCGCTGCCGGCCAGTGCACTTGGCAAGGACTTCATCTTCAGCGAGGTGTTCTTCAACGGCGAGACCAACTCGGGCCGCATGATGCACCCCGACCAGTACATCGTGCTGTTCAACCCGACGGAGAACGTGCTTTATGCCGACGGCGTGAGCATTGGCGTGACCATGCACATCTCCTGGCAGAACAAGCAGCTGTGGTACGACAAATATTATCCCAACCAGGTGCCCATCGGCGGATTCATCACCGTCCCGGGCAGTGGCAAGGATCATCCCGTGCAGCCCGGCGAGAAGCTGGTAATTGCTTTCACCGCCATCAACCATTCTGAAGTGGTGAAAGGCGAGATTGCCTACGACCACGCCGTAGACCTGAGCGGCGCCGACTTCGAGTTGTACGAAGGCCCCGATTCCAAGGACGTGGACAATCCCAATGTTCCCAATGTGCTCCTCACGGAGAACGGCGACTCCTATGGATTCTTCCTCCATCCCCGCGGCTACGTGTCGCCGGTGATGTTCCGTCTGGAAAATGGCTTGCAGTCTACCATCGACGCTTTCGTCAAGAGCCATACCACGTTGTCGAAGACTCATGTCAAGGCAACCGAGACCACTCCGGAGGGCGACATCGACATTCATATCCTCGCCATAGAGACGGAGAAAATCATCGATGGCATTCAGACCAGCGACGTACCGCAGGATGTAAAGACCCGCGTGGTACCGGAGATTGTGGATCGCGGCAAGTTCCTCGTCAACGGATGTCACCGTCAGGAGCTCTGCATCCGCAAAGAAATCAAAGTGGGTGACAAGATTTTCTACAAGGACACCAACAACAGCGATGAGGACATGCAGAACGTGAACGAGCGAAAGGCTGCCGGACTCACCCAAAACGCATTCCCCATTGGCTGGAGAAAGAAGTAAGCCGGCAGTGGGAAACAGCAAATGAACACTTTGAAAAAGAAAATTCTCCTTTTGACCCTTTCCCTGCTGTGCATGGTGACCACTGCCGTGGGGCAGACCTGTACGGTAAAGGGAAAGGTCATAACCGACCACGATGGCGAGGCTGCAAGCTTCGCCATCGTCAGTATCCAGAACCAGGAGCTTCGCACCCGATCTGACGTCAACGGATACTTTGAACTCCGTAACGTCCCGGTGGGCAAGCATGTCGTCGAGGTGGAGTGCCTAGGCTATGCCAAGTTGAAGCGCCAGTTCACAGCCACAAAGGATGTCAGTCTGTCGCTCCAACTGCAAAGCAGCAGTTTCATCCTGCCGGAGTTTGAAGTGATGGCAAGGAAAAGCCGCAAAGGAAAGGTTGTTGTCGACGAGGCCGCTCTAGAGTATATCCAGCCCACCTCGCTGGCCGACGTGCTGCTGCTGTTGCCCGGCAGCGTGTATAAAGAAAACAACCTGACACAATTCTCACAGATCAGCAGCCGCCAAGTGGGCTCCGATGCCAACACCTCGCTGGGAGTGGGAATCGTCACCGATGGTGCCCCGGTCACAAACGACGGCATCCGTTCCCAGCTGGTGGGCGTCACCGAGGGCAGTGGCAGCTACGACCGTGAGATGCGCAGCCGCACGGGCATCAACCAAGGGGCCGACATGCGAATGATTTCCACCGACCACATCCAGAGCGTAGAGTTCACGCGCGGCATCTCGTCTTCCCGCTACGGCAACCTTTCAAGCGGTATGATAAGTATCTCGTCGAAGCACGGCGTAACCCCACTGCGCGTCCGCTTGAAGACCGACCTGAAGAACAAACTCTTCTATGCAGGGAAAGGCTGGCGGCTTGGAGAAAAAGCCGGTACGCTCCACGCAGGCATCGACTACCTGCGCTCCATCGATGACATCCGCGAGGAAATGGACAAGTTCTCGCGACTGACGGGACAGCTTTACTATAATAATAAGGTAAGGTTCGGCAATTACAGCCTCGACCTCGACGGGCGGCTGAGCCAGACCGTTACCGCCAGCAAGATGAAAAAAGACGAGCTGACCTATGAGTATGACGAGTCCTACAAGGCCGACTACAGCCGCACGGCCCTGATGATGAAAGGAATGCTCACACTCGGCAAGGCGTGGCTGAACCAACTGGAACTGGTCATGTCTGCCGACTATACCCGCGACAAAATAAGCCGCCACCGCATGGTCATATCGGGTTCAGGCCCGCTGAACACGCCACTGGCATACGAGGAGGGTGAGCACGAAGGCATTTACCTGCCACGCAAATACTACAGCGACTTCTATATCGACAACCAGCCTGTAAACATCTATGCCCAGCTAAATGCCGTATCACGCATTCAGCTGCTGAAGAACACCATGCTCAATCTGCAATACGGAGCAGAATATACCAACGTGAAAAACCACGGAGCGGGTGCTGTCATCAAAGACGAGACACGTCCGCCGTTCCCCTACGACAACTCGTATATGCGCCCGAGACCAAACTGGGCAGTACCTGCCTTGGGAAATGGAGCGGCTTATGCCCAGGCCGACTTTATTTACGATGACAATAATAAAAATATCCTGCAACTCTCCATCGGAGGCCGCGCTTCCATGCTGATGAACCTGCCCCACGATTACTATCTGCATGGCTATGTGTTGACAGACCCGCGCCTGAATCTCTCGTACACCATAGGCAAAACGTTTAAGAACACCTTCCGCATAGGCTATGGCGAGGAAAGCAAGACGCCTACGCTTGACTATCTCTATCCCGAGAAGCTCTACAAGGACTTCTACATGCTCAACGCCTATACCGTCGATCCCCAATACCGCCACCTCATCACATACACCAATGTCTACGACGTGGCCAATTGCGACCTGCGTGTCAACAAGAATCGAAAGATGGAGGCCGGATGGGACATAGATTATCATGGCTTCAGCCTCTCGCTGACGGCTTTCTACGAAAAGTCGGACGCGGGCTTTGAGTACTTCACGGAGTACCACCCGCTGACCTACGACCTCTACACCACTTTGAAACCCGGCGTGAGCATTGAGGGGCGCATCCCCCAGAAAAGCGATTATATACAGGAGCAGTACAGCATTTTCACCACGTCGCAACAAGTCAGGAACTCCAGCAAGGTCATCAAACGGGGAATAGAATACCGCCTGATACTGCCGAAAATCAAGCCGCTGCTCACGACAATAGAGATTAACGGCGCTTACTATCAGACCGACTACGCCTCGTCGCTGCCGCTCTACTATTACCCTGCCGTGAAGATTGGCGGCAAAGAATATCCTTACGTCTGCATCTACGACAACGGTGCCAAGAACCAGTACCGCCGTCTGAACTCCAACATCTGGCTCAACACGCATATTCCGAAGTTCAAGCTGTTTCTGACGAATTTCTTCCAAGTCGTGTGGCTCAACACCTCGCAGTATAAGGATAACCAGGACTACATTCCCACGGAATACATCGACATGCAGGGAAACCGGCTGCCGGTAGACGAATCGGTCCGGGCGCGCATCGCTGCCGACGACGGAACGTTCCGCTATTTCCGACGCACAATCCTGCCCGTGAAATATGCCCGTAACGAAAAGCCCATATCCCTTCTCTGGAATATCAAGGCCACCAAAGAGTTCAACAAAGGCACCAAGTTGTCGTTCTTCGTCAACGGTCTGCTCGATGTCAGCCCCAAGTATCTCTCGGGCAGCAAGATTACCCAGCGCGAGTGGCACGACCCTTATTTCGGGCTCGAACTATACTTTAATTTCAATTTATGATACGCAACATACGAATATACCTCCTCGCCTCTGTCTTGCTTGTCGGCCATCAACTTTATTCCCAAAGACTGCCCGACCGGGTGAACTACAGTCTGTCACCATCCGAAGACCGCTGGCTGTCCACCCATTCCGACTTCACGCTGACCGCTGCCAAGACAATCTACGCAAATCCGGCTTTCACGCAATGGCACAAACAGAGCGACACCACTTTGTTCCGGCGCTCGGCCATTGTTTACACAGGATTGGCAGGTGCCGACACCAAGGGCGACTTCATTCCTTACGAGGGCAACGGCAGCACAGACTACCGCGTAGGAGCCTACGGCGAATACACCTTACCCCGAAGCGGAACCCTGTCGGGCCGCATCCAATATACCCAAGGCAAGCATCGCAACATCGGCTGGAGCGCCATGCGGCTGCCAGAACTCTATTTCCCATATATATCTACCGATTCCTGCGGCGGAGACTTTAAGTTTGACACTTACTTTGCAGAAGGCAACTACGCTTTCACGCTCGACAAATGGACTTTAGGCGCAAAAGCCTCCTTTTACGGTGAGCAGGCTTATCGGCTGACCGATCCGCGCGCCTTGAACAACACCACTTGGCTGCGCTTCAACGCCGGCGTGGCACGACAAATTGGGCGCAATCTGTTGTTGTTCGATGCCGGATATGGCCGCAACAAGCAGCACATGCAACTGCGCTATTGGCGTCCGGGACAGCAGGACCGTTTCTTCGTCTGCTACGGTTTCGGGCTTTACGACACCCGCCAGAGTGGAGTATCTTTCGGAAAATCACGCATGTACTACATCGACGAGCTGAACACGCGGGTGCAATACCTCTCATCCCAGGCCCACCCCCTGCGCGTGCATGCCGCGCTGGGCTATTCTTTCGACCACATGAAGACGGAAGAGAGCGACATCTACAACCTCTACGAGTCGCGTAGCCACCAGCTCTCGCCACTCATCCGTCTGATATTTGACCCTCAAAACGACTGGCAATTTGAACTGGCCGCCGCGGGCGACATCACGATGCGCAAAGGCTATGAGAACATCATTGAGGAATATCTGATCGACAAGGAAAACAACATTTATGATTTCCGCACCATCGATACCCGCCAAAACTACGTCCGCAACACCAGCCGGTTTTCTTCCGCACTGAAAGCGTCCAGACGGATGGGCCGTGTTGAACTTAGCCTACAGGGAGGTGCAGCAACCGAAAGTTATGTGGAGAAATACAAGGCCGACAACCACCATATCCGCGTTTGCACCCTGACACCCCATGTCAAGCTGGGCATCGACTGGCAGGGAACCAAGGACGACATCGACCTGAGCATGCTGTATGCCCGCCAACACGTAGCCGACAATGACTACAACGTGTCTTTTCAGAACCAACAGATTGCCCATCTTGACTTTCAGCATGCCTTTGCCCCATATGCTTTCCGCTGTGCCGAACTCGACAAGGTGACGGCAAGCGTCACTTGGCAGCACCGAATGAAAAAGATGGACGTTGGTCTGAATGCCAAGCTCTATTTGGCCAATGGCAGACGGAAAGACGATGTGTCCTACAGCGAAGCCATCGGTTTTCCCTCTACGGCTCCGATGATTCGCGCAACGCCTGACAAGCATCAGGAACATTGGGCATCCCTAACGGCATTCGTTTCTTTTTGATTGTCTCCAGGTTTCTTGCTGTTTAGCCCGGCATCCATGGAAAATTCTTTCCTCTACCATTTATGAGTCAATCACAGTTGTTATAAAAACATACACATGCTTAAAAAAGAAAACACATCAATAAAGACCTCATACAGAGTCTATTTATTCCGAGAATCATTCTCGAAAGTTATCATCGGACAGGAATAAAGAGCCAACGAACCTTTGATGCCATAATTGCTGCGTGGCGTGCAAAGCTCCAAGAAATCCTGTTTTACGTAGATACACATTGCATCCAAATCGACAGAACACTGCGTATTCTCCATCAATTGCTGAAGCCCGATAATCACCATCTCGCCCGCTTTCAATGAGAACATATGATTATTGTCGATGCGGTCGAGCGTTTGCAGATTCATGCTTTCAACCTCCCTTATTTCCTTTTTAGCCGGTGTACAGGCACTTGCGCCCAGCACACCCAGCAGAATCAATGCAAGCGATAAAATCTTTTTCATACGGCTTCGTCTTTTGTTTGTCCATGCAAAGATACGGAGAACTAACGGAACCGGCCTTACACAAAAGTCGGTTTTCCTTTCATTTTTCGGCAGAAAGCATCAAGGCAAACCGTCTGAAACATCACCAACCGATGCTTGCGCCTTGAAGATATGCCTTGCAACGCCTCGTTACCAAAGCGTGGTAACAGGATTACCAGCCTACGGTAATGCTATTACCAATGTGCGGTAACGCCTTGGTCGTCAGTCGTTGTAGAAGCGGAAACGTTCTTCGTAGGCATCAAAGACCACTTCTTCGGTGTAGCCGTAACCGCGAAACAATTCGGCTATCCACGCTTGCTGCTCGGGGGAGAGAGCGCGGTGGCCATGCAAGTAGCGGTAGTAGGTGCCGTTGCCGCCAAGATAGGCCGTCAGCTCCGCACGCATTTGGGAGGCATGCCGCTGCTTCACCTCCCTGAATATACGGCTGAAGCCCACGGCAACCCGCATGGTCTCTATCTTTCTGAACATCGGACACACGGGGCCTTTCAGCACAGACGGGGTGACGGAGAGGGTCTGTTGCAGGTCGGCGGGAATGGCAAGACCGGCTCGATAGCGTAGGCATTCGCCCTTGCGCACACATTCTTTCAGGAAGCACAGCGGCCATCCTGTTGGTATTTGTTGGTAAGTCAGTTCCATATTTCCAGTGATTTTAGTCACAAAGTTACACATTATTTTATTATATTGCAAGCCCAATGTGTTTCGTCGAAACTCGTGTCGTCCTTTCATTTTCTGAAAAATTGGCCCGAACAGTGGAGTTTTGTGTAAAAGGCGGAGGGAAAATACGGCGTACCTTTGCAGCATCAAACAACATTAAAAAGCATTTA
>CAUUOT010000039.1:0-7802 GCA_963546815.1 uncultured Bacteroides sp. | reverse complement strand
GTAGAGCAGGTGTTGAAGGTGAAAGGACTCTGGATGTCCGACGAGCAGGCTTTTGGATGGTAGAAGCCTCTCCCGTGCGGGGAGGAGAGAAAGAAATCAATGAGATAAGATGTTGTTCGATAATCTGAAGAAATACAAAATCATTTTAGCTTCCAATTCTCCGCGGCGGAAAGATCTGCTGACCAGTCTGGGAGTAGAGTACGAGGTGCGGACGCTGCCCGGTGTGGACGAGTCTTACCCCGAAACCTTGCAAGGAGCAGACATTCCTCTTTATATCTCTAAAGAGAAGGCGGACGCCTATCGCGGCATGCTGCAGCCGGGCGAGTTGATGATTACTGCCGACACCGTAGTGTGGTTGGATGGCCAAGTGCTGGGCAAGCCTGCAGACAGGGCAGAAGCCATGCGGATGCTGCGGGAGATGTCCGGCCGCACGCACGAGGTCTTTACGGGTGTCTGCCTCACGACTACGGACTGGCAACGCAGCTTTACGGCAGCCACGCAGGTGCGCTTCTCCACGTTGAGCGAGGAGGAGATAGCTTATTACGTAGACCGCTACCGCCCGATGGACAAGGCCGGGGCATACGGTGTGCAGGAGTGGATAGGCTTCATCGGGGTGGAGCATATATCCGGCAGTTACTATAATATCATGGGACTCCCCGTACAGAAGTTGTACAAGGAGTTGATGAAGGTCTAAATCATGTCCAGCATCAGCGGGATGTCTTCTTCGGCAATGCCTTGCCGGAGGAGGATGTCCCGGTCTTTCTCGAACATCTCGAAGAATTCTTGGCGGCTGTTGCTTCCGGCCGTTACCTTGCCGTAGAGCTCTGCGGCCTTTTCCATATCATTCAGTTTCCATGCCACGTGTCCCGCGTTGAGGTAGTCTGTGGCAAGTGGGTGAGTGTTGAGCACTTTCCGGTAGTACTTCATGGCTTGTTCGTACTTGCCGCAGACGAAGGAGCACCACCCGATGGCCCGTCGTGCTTTTATGCAGTCGGTCTCGATGAAGTCCAGCTTGAAGAAGTATTGGAGGGCTTCTTCATGCCTGCCCAGTTCGGCCAGGCAGCTTCCGGCCTGGAAGAGGACGGTAGGGTTGTCGGGTTGGATAGCCTCGGCTTTCTTGTAGTATTGCAGGGCGGAGGCGAAGTCCTTCATCTGTCGGTGGCAGGTGGCGAGGTGACGGATGGTCCATAGATGGTCGGGCTTCAGGAGGTCCGCCTTGCGGTAAGCGTCTATTGCCTCGTTGTAGCGTTTCTCTTTCTGCAGGCAGTAACCGGTTTTCTGGAAGATGTCGGCATCGGTGCGGTTGAGGCTTATCAATAGTTGGTAGAGTTCCAGGGCTTCGGCAGGGTGTTCCTTGCGGAAGTGGAAGTCGGCCACGGCGGCCAGTAACTCGGGTTTGCAGAGTATGTCGTGCAAGGCGGGGATGCGGTGCAGGGCAATTGGCCGGTTGAAAATGTCGACGAACTCGTACCGGCGCGGATTCAGTTTGAAGAAGCGATAGAGGTCGTGGATGTACTGGTTGGTGATGACCTCGGGCCGTTGCGCGTATTGCAGCAGACGGGCGGTATTGCTTTCGTCCATGAGTTCGTTCAGGTCCTGCGAGGTCATCTGGTGGAGCATGATGCGGCGGCGATCCTGAGGGACGTGCGCCAGGGTGAGGCAGAGGGAATACTTGTCGCTGTTGCAGAAGAAGCCCGACTGCAGGATGAGTGAGAGCACGGCCTTGTCTCCGGTGGGGTTGAACCCCAGCTCGGCGATGACGCTGGAGTGCTGTGGGTCGAACGGGTAGAACCAGTTGTGCAGCTTGTGGAAGAACGGGTAGTTCTTGAGTTGCGCGAAGGTGCTCATGTACACGTCGGCGCCTTCCAGCTGCAACTCGTTCATCTCACGTATCTTGTCGTTCAGGCCGGACGCTTCGAATACCTGTTCCCAGTCGGGGTTGAAGTCGTTCTCGTCGGCATTGTCTTCAAAACCGAACTTCATGTTGCGCAGGAGGTCGGCGTTCTTCATCATCTCGGGGATGATTTCTTCGCGCATCTTCTTGTCTATCTTTTCGGTCTCCTGACTGCGGAGCAGTTCGATGTAGACGCGGTTGAGGCGTCTGCCAAGGCTGCCGTCTTCGTCCAGCAGGGAGAGGCGGGCGGTGAGTTCGGGGTAAAGGGGCAGGCGCTCGGGGTAGCTGAACAGGGAGACGGCCGTTGCAACCAGCGCACGCTGGCTGGCCTGCGTATCGGTGTGCGTCAAGGCGTCCAGCAACCAAGCCAGCTTACGTGCGTCGAAGCACTCCATCAGGCTGAGCATGACGGCGCTGACGAACAGGCAGAGGTCGTTTGCCGGCAGTTGTTCCGATGACAGGAGTCCGCGGGCTTGTCGCTCCTCTTCCTCCGACCATCGGCTGTTGGTCCACGTGGTGAGGAAGAGGGTTTGTGCGGCTTCTTCGTGCCGTTGCAGCACGGCATCCAGCCCTTGATGGTCGGGCATCAACCGGCAGACGGCCATTTCGTCCGGAAAGGCTTCCAACGTCCGAGTCAGGGTGGCTATGTCGTGTTGTGCCTCGGGCGGGTACGTCCGATGGTTACGCAACGAGTGGTAGTAGTGGTCAGAGGTTCCGTCCAGCAGCAGGAGTCGTGCTTGGTCGGCAATTTCCCACGCCTCGGCCAGTAGGTGGCGGTGTAATTTTCGGCGTTCGGGGTCATCGGCGCCCTGCTTCATGTAGTGTAGCATGTATTGGTAGGATGTCTGGTTCTGCTCCAGGCGGTTATGCAGGGTTCGGTCGGCCACGTTCCACAGGAAAGTCTCCAGTTGCGACTGGGCTTCTTTCAGCCTTTTCTCCTGCAGCAGGTCGGTGATGCGCCGATATTGTTCTTGCACGGATTGCTCGTTCATCGTTGAATGCTTTTGATATATGTGTGAAAGTACAAAAAGAGTGCCAAGAAAAAAGCGTGTGGAGTCAGGTGTGAAATGGCAAATCCTTTTACCGTAAAAAGGATGACGGTAACGAGGCGAAAAACGACATGCATATGTCATAGGACGGTACATAAGTATGTCTGTATCTCCCTTTTATAGGTAGTTTCAAAAATTCGGAGAGAATCGGCACGGGACGGTCGGATGGGGCTTTTCTCCTTCGGCTCGTCGGTTAGGGCTGGATTTGAGAATTTGTCAAGTGTAATAAAAATAAATAAGAGACTAATCTTCCACCCTCATAACCTCTTTGATGTTTTGTATCTGCTTTAGGTTTTCGCAGATGGTGCGTACGTCGTGCACGTCGTGCACATAGAGTTGTATCTTGCCCTCGAAGATACCGTCGTTAGTCTCGATGGTAAGTTTGCGGATGTTCACGTTGAGTTGCCGCGAGATGACTTGGGTCACTTCGTTCAGCAAGCCCATGCTGTCAATGCCTTTGAGGTAGATGGTGACGAGGAACGAGAGGTCCTTGTGCGTGTCCCATTCGGTAGCGATGATGCGGTTGCCGTAGCTGCTCTTGAGGCGCGAAGCGATGGGGCATTGACGCTTGTGGATGATGACGCGGTTCTGCTCGTCGATGTAGCCCAGCACGTCGTCGCCCGGGATGGGATGGCAGCAGGGCGCCATGATGTAGTTCTTCGAGATGGTCTCTTCGGTGAGCTTGAGTATTTGCTTGGTGTTGATTTTCTCCTGCGGGAGGTTTTCGGTGGGCGGCTCTTTGTCTTCCTTGTTCTCCTTGTTGCCGAAGGAGAAGGTGAGGAACTTCTTCCAGTTACCGCTCTGCTTCTCCTTGAAGATGTTTCTGTCGGGTTCTCCCAGTACCACCCTTTTGCAGCCGATGGCGGCGAGCAGTTCGTCGGGGGTGTGGAAGTTGTGCAGTCTGGTCAGGCGGTTCAGCAGGGCATCGTCTACGCGGATGTCCTCGTTCTTGAAGAAGTCGCGCAAGATGGCTTCGCCCTCTTTCTGGTGGGCTTTCGCTTCTCTTCGCAAGATGGTTGCAATCTTGGTGCGTGCGCGGGCGGTGGTGGCAAAGGCTTCCCATTCCGGCTGCACGCGCTGCGACTTCGAGGTAAGTATCTCCACCTGGTCGCCGCTCTGCAGCTTGTGGCTCAGAGGCACCAGCTTGTGGTTCACCTTGGCGCCGATGCTGTGGCTGCCGATGTCTGTGTGCAGTGAGAAAGCGAAATCCAGCGCTGTGGAGTTCTGCGGCATGGTCTTGAGGTCTCCTTTCGGGGTGAAGACGAAGATTTCCGAGGCAAACAGGTTCAGCTTGATGGTGTCGAGGAAGTCGATGGCATCCGGTTGCGGGTCGTCTAAAATCTCCTTGATGGTACGCAGCCACTTCTCCAGCTCACCCTCGTCCTCGCTACCTCCACCCTCTTTGTACTTCCAATGGGCGGCAAAGCCCTGTTCGGCGACGTCGTTCATGCGTTCGCTGCGTATCTGCACCTCAATCCATTGTCCGTTGGCGGCCATGAGGGTGACGTGCAACGCCTGATATCCGTTGGCCTTGGGGTGGCTCACCCAGTCGCGCAGGCGGTCGGGATGCGGCTTGTATAGCTTGGATATGGTCACGTAGATGTCGAAGCAGTCGTTCAGTTCCTCCTCCATGTTGCGCGGCTCGAAGATGATGCGCACAGCCAGCAGATCATAGACTTCCTCGAATGGGACGTGCTTGGTCTGCATCTTGTTCCATATGGAATAGATAGATTTGATGCGAGCCAATATGCGGTACTTCAACCCCATCTTGTCCAGCTGCGCACGTATTGGGGCGGTGAAGTCGTTGAACACCTTGTCGCGCTCTGCAGCGGTCACGGCGAGTTTCTCTTCTATCTCGCGGTACTCTTCTGGGTGCTCGTACCTGAAGCTCAGGTTCTCCAGCTCGGTCTTGATTTTATACAGCCCCAAGCGGTTGGCTAGCGGAGCGTAGATGTAGAGCGTCTCGCCTGCAATCTTGTACTGCTTGTTGGGCAACATCGAGCCCAGCGTGCGCATGTTGTGCAGACGGTCGGCTATCTTGATGAGAATCACCCGCACGTCGTCGGACATGGTTAGCAGTAGCTTCTTGAAGTTCTCGGCTTGTGCCGAAGCCCGGTCGCCGAAGATGCCGCCGGATATTTTGGTCAGCCCGTCCACAATCTGGGCAATCTTCGGACCGAAGATGTTCTCGATGTCTTCCACCGTATAGTCGGTGTCTTCTACCACATCGTGCAGCAGTGCCGAGCAGATAGAGGTCGACCCCAGTCCTATCTCGTTGCAAACAATCTTCGCCACGGCAATGGGGTGCATGATGTAAGGCTCGCCCGAACGTCGCTTGATGCCCTTGTGTGCCTGATTGGCAAAGTTGAATGCTTTGGTGATTATCTCTACACGTTTGCGGTGCTTGGTAGCCAGATAGTCGTTCAACAGTTCCTGGAAAGCCTGTTCTATCATTTCCTCTTCGGCTGTTTCTTTCTTATGGCTTATCTTTTTTTCCATATCCTGCTTTCTCCTTTTCTCGCTTACCTTATTTATATATCTTCAGGCTCTTCCCTGCCGATATCTGCGTGCCGCGCAGTCCGTTCCAGTCTTTCAGTTGATTGACTGTTACGCCATACTTCCGTGCAATGGACGACAAGGTTTCGCCGCTGTGTATCTTGTGGTAGATAGCACTGCCCGATGCGTTGCTCCTGCCGTGGCGTGTGCTTCTCGCTATGTCTGTCGCAGCCACCGTCCTCCGTCTTCTGAACAGCTCGTCACTGCGATGGGCATAAATCGTGTCTTGCTTATCGATAAACGTGCTGATGTGGTTAATAGGAAGGCGAAGAGTTTGAGGCTTGTTCTCTCCGGGGATGACGCCTTGCTTGAATTGCGGGTTCAGGCTCTTCAGCTCATCCATTCCGATGCCGCAGATATCGGCAAGTTGCTCGAAGTGGAGGTTGCGGTTCACCTGCACCGTGTCGGTGGCATCCGGTATATTGGTCTCCATGGGGCAGATGTTGTGCTTGCAATAGTAGGTCATCGCATAGTTGGCGGCTATGAAAGCCGGTACGTAGCCGCGGGTCTCTTTGGGCAAGAAGTTATAGATTTCCCAGTAGTCCGTCTTGCCTCCTGCTCGCCGTATAGCTTTGTTGATGGTGCCGGGACCACAGTTATAGGCGGCAATCACCAAGTTCCAGTCCTTATAGATATCATACAAGTCTTTCAGGTAGCGGACGGCCGCCCATGTCGACTTAATCGGGTCGCGGCGCTCGTCCACCAGACTGTTGTTCTCCAGACCGTACAGCTTGCCGGTGGTGAGCATGAATTGCCATAGTCCGCATGCGCCGGCACGCGATACGGCCGATGGATTGAGGGCAGACTCGATGACAGGCAGATATTTCAGCTCCTGAGGCAGCCCGTAGGCGTCCAACGCCTCTTCGAAGAGGGGCATATAGAAGTTGGCTGCACTCAGCATGAATGCCACTTTATTGCGCAACCGTCCGGTATATAAGTCGATGAATTTCCGCACGATTTCGTTATAGGGCATTTCCATGATGGCGGGGATGCGTGACAGGCGGTCGATGTACACCGAGTCGCTGAACTCCGGATTGATTTCGGAGGTATTGCAGTCTTTCCTCAAGTCGATGTAGTTTTTCGCTTTCCAGTCATTCAGAAGGCTGTCCAGCGGGTAGGTCATGCTTTGGGGCAGTTCGATGGTTTCTTTGTGTACTGTTCCGTTATTGCGGATAGACACTTCTACGCTTTCTTGCGCATAAGTATGCGGAGCGAGGGGAAGTGTGCATAACAAGAGCGAATAGCCGAGAATCATTCTTTTCATATAGAGCTGTTGGTTTATCATGGGTGATACTTTTGTTTTTAGAATCGGAAGCTGCATTGCACTCCGACAGTCCTTGAAGAGGAGCCCACCATCCGGCTGTCGATAACGGCTGGCTCTACACTCATGCTGAGGTCGGGGCCGATGTCGAAGTTAGATAGCTCCGCATCTACATAGGCATCGACGACAGACAGCAGATATACACCGATAAAGGCAAAGATGCTCAGGTCGCGATACCTTCGGTAAGTGTCCTTGCGTTTCCGCAGCACTTCCGTCAACTGACTTTGGCTGTATTTGTAGTTTGGAGGCAGCAGGTCGGTGATGCTGGTGGAGTTCCAGTTTCCGTTTGCGGCGTCTTTGTATGCGGCGGAGTAGTCCTTGTACATCTTGTTATTCCATGTCAGGGCATAGGCGCAACCGGCAAATCCGCCATAGAAGATGGGTAGCTTCCAGAACTTACGGTTATAGATTTGTCCGCCACCGGGGATGACGAGGGCCAGCCACGTAGCTTTCGTGGGATTGGGGTTCCACTTCTTGCGGCTGACGGCTCTTTGCAGGCTGTCGGTCGGCACGGGCGGAAGGTTCAGGTTGGAGCGGGCAGCGAGGTCTTTCACTCTCTTGCTGTTCTCGATGGCAAGGCTGTCTGCCACGGCGAGGCTGTCCGCACTCATGGAAAATCTTGCAAAATCTGCCCGTATTGCTTTCTTGTTCAGGCTGTCGGTTTGTGAGGGTGCGAGCCCGTACAGGCTATCGTTCTGCTGGTGGTGCATCCGTTTTGACGCCGCGCGCGGATGGTCTTGCCCATACACAGCAATCCCTGCCGTTTGCAGCAAGCAAAGCAGCAGGGCGATGACCGGACGGTATATCTTTCTTCTTTCCCTCATCTATTTTTTCAGCGTATCGAATATGCCGATGATACGCTCTAACTCTTCTTCGTTACTGAATGGGATACTGATTTTACCTTTTCCTTTCTCCGAGCAGGTGAGTTGCACTTTGTTGTTGAAGAAGCCCGAGAGCTGTCGATTCATAAAAATGAACTCCT
>CAUUOT010000038.1:0-7829 GCA_963546815.1 uncultured Bacteroides sp. | reverse complement strand
TGTTATGTTCACCCCGCAGCTGCATATTAAAGATAAGTCTAAATCATAAGAAAAATATTGTTATTAATTTTTTTTGGAGCTACAGCTCTTTGACTCTGCAAAGTAACAGCAAGGTGTATCACACCTTCCTGAATTGGGACGGCACTGACCTGAAGGTGACCAATAGGGCTGGCACAGCGTACTAAGCCTCTCCCCCGGCCCCTCCCCCATAGGGAGGGGAGAGGAAATAGACAGAACGGCGGCGTCTCCGGTAATGCGGGGCGCCGCCGTCTTTTCTGTTCTCCCGACTTTTTCTACATTTGCAGGGCAAAGACAATAATCTCCCTTGAAAGTGATACCGGAAGACAAGCGCACCGACGAACGCGATTTCGCAGAGCTGTATACGGGCCTACTACCCGCGCATGCTGCGCTTTGTGGGCACCTATCTTGCGGACAGAGAAGACGCCGAGAATGTGGTGCAGGATGTCTTCATCCACCTGTGGGAGCACCGCCGGCTCTGGCGAGAGATGCAAGTGCCGCAGGCTTTCCTCTTCACGCTGGCAAGGCGGAGGTGCATCGACTTCCTCCGGCTCAAGGTCAACGACACGCGCCGCGTCGGCCTGCTGAAAGACATGGAAGAACGTGAGCTGGAGTACAAACTCTATTCCCTCGAAGCCCTCGACGAAGACTCCCTCTCCGACGCTGAGTTGGAACAGCGGTTGCGACAGGCCATCGACCGCCTACCCGAGAGGTGCCGGCACATCTTTGTGGAAAGCAAACTCCACCGGAAGAAGCATCAGCAGGTGGCGGACGAGATGGGCATCTCGGTACAGACGGTCAAGAACCAGCTGGCCATCGCCCTGCGCAAGTTGCAGGCGGAACTGAAGGACTTCCTGCCCCTGCTGGTTTTCCTCTTCGAAGACAATCTCTGAAAAAAAAGTCTCCTATCCCCTTTGGTACTTTTCGCTTCCTTCTTCGACTTCCTTATAGACCCAACAAAAAAGAAGAAGATGGAAGACCTGCTGACCAGCTATTTTACAGGAGACATCAGTCCGCAAGACAAAGCCCGGCTCTTCGAGGCCATGGCGCACGACGAGGACTTGAGGAAGAACTTCTATACGCTGCAGAATGCCTTGGCGCTGGCTCGGTCGTTACCTCGGAGCGAAGACGTCGAGGAGGGCAGCCGGCAGTACCTGCGCTTTGCGGCGCAACGCAGGAAGACTGCCTGGCGGCGCTTTGCCGTCCGTGTCGCGCGCTATGCCGCCATCGTCTGCCTGACAGCCGCTTCCGCTTATTTCCTTGCAGAATACCGTCAAGACCGGAAGCAAGACCGTAGCTTGACCGAAATCACAGCCCCGAGCGGACAGCGCGTCAAGGTCAGCCTCCCCGACGGTACGGTAGCTTGGATAGGGCCGTGCAGCACGTTGCGCTATCACGCCTCGTTCAACGCGAAAGACCGGAACGTGCAGCTGGAAGGTTCCGTCTACTTCGACGTGGCGCACCATCCCCGCAAGCCGTTCAGCGTGTCGGCGGGCAATTACACCGTCACTGCCCTCGGCACTCGCTTCAATGCCGTGGCCTATCCCGGCAGTGACAGCTTTCAGGTAGACCTCATCGAAGGCTGCGTCAGGATAAACAACCTTTCCGACAGCACGGACGAAGTGACGCTGCACGCGCACGAGCAAGCCTTCGTCTGCAACAACCGCTTGTGCAAGACTCCCTCTGATTTTGATAACGAAGAGTACCTGAGGAGCGGCATTGTCCGCTTCGACAATCGTCCGCTGGGCGAAGTGCTCCGTAACATCGCCCTCTGGCAGGGGGTGGAACTTATCATTGCCGACGACGTGGACGCACACCGCCCCGTGACCGGCAAAATCAGACAGAGCGACTCGCTCGAAAGCATCCTGAGGGCGTTGCAATCCATCGTCAGCTTCCGCTACGAGACCATCGACGAGAGACACATCAAAATAGTTCATTAATCCTTTAACCCTTCTGCCTATGACCGGATGACAAGAAACAACAGGAGGAAACGATGCGCCGAAACCGCCTCCCCCTCCGCACGAGACCTTATTCTGACATGAATTAAACCCAATAATGAACCTTAAGTTATACACAAGGAATGAAAGAGAATACACTTAAATCTAATCGGAGCAAACCAACGAAGCTCCGCGCAAACCTCCCGGGCATGAAGTTCTTCTTCCTGCTCATTACTTGTCTGGTACTCCAGATACGCATCGTTCCGGCACAGGCACAGCATGCCCAGATTACACTGAAGACCGGACAAACAACCCTCAAAGACATTATCTCCGAGGTGGAGAAACAGACGGATTACCTCTTCGTCTACAGCGCTTCTGAAGTCAACGTCGACGAGAAAGTCACGATAAAGAAAGAAAAGCAAAAGGTGGCGGAGGTACTGGCCCTGTTCAATGCACTGGGACTCTCGTCCAACCTCTCGGACAACTACATCACGCTGGGCAAGGGTGCTGAGCCTTCCGGTAAGAAGGTGAAGGTCTCCGGCAAAGTGCTCGACTCCTCGGGCGAACCGATCATCGGGGCGAACGTCACCGTAAAAGGAAACCCGGTCTTGGGCACGATAACCAACGCCGAAGGCGACTTCGAGCTGACGGTTGACTCGAAGAGCACCTTGCAGATAAGCTACATCGGCTTCCGAAATCAAGAGGTACGGGTGAACGAGAAGTCTGTGTTCAACATCAGGATGCAGGAAGACACCAAACTACTGAACGAGGTCGTTGTCACCGCCTTGGGTATCAAGCGGGAAGAAAAGGCCTTGGGCTACGCCGTACAGAAGGTGAAAGGAGATAGGCTCAGCACCGTGAAGACCGTGGATGTAGGTACTTCGCTTACCGGAAAGGTGGCGGGCCTGAACGTGCAGAACAGCACCGAGTTCAATCAAGCGCCCACGCTGTTGCTGCGTGGTGAAACTCCGCTGCTGGTTGTCGACGGAGTACCTTATAAGAATATGAGTCTGCGCGACATACCGGCGGATGATATCGAAACCGTCGACGTGCTGAAAGGAGCCACAGCCGCCGCACTCTACGGAGAACGCGGAGGGGTGGGCGTCATCATGATAACCACCAAGAGGAGCAGGGAAGAAGGGCTGCACGTGAGTATAAACAGCAGCACCATGTTTCAGGCCGGATACCTGAAGCTGCCCAAAGTACAGTCCGGCTACAGCTCCGGGGAAGGTGGAAAGTACAACCACAACGACTTTGTATGGGGAGACAAACTCGACATCGGTCGCGAAGCCGAACAGTGGAACCCTGTTTCGCACCGGTTCGAGATGACGCCCCTCACGTCGAAAGGAAAAGACAACTTCAAGAACTTCCTCGAAACAGGTTTCATCACCAACAACAATGTTAGCCTCAGCCAGAAAGGAAAGTACGGCAGTGTCAGGGCTTCGCTGACCCATGTGTACAACAAGGGGCAGTACCCCAATACGAAGCTGAACAAGTTTACCTATTCGGTGTCGGGAGACATGAAGTGGAAGAACTTCTCTTTAGACGGAGGCATCAGCTTCAACAAACGTTTCTATCCCCAGGATTACGGCACGGGATATGGCAAGGGCGGATACCTGTATAACCTGCTGGTATGGACCGGACCGGACTATGACCTGCGCCAGTTCAAGGATTACTGGGTGAAGAAGGACGAGCAACAGAACTGGATATATAGCGGTTGGTATGACAACCCGTACTTCGTGGCTAACGAGGTGCTTCGCTCCAGCGATTATACCATAACGAACGCTTACGTAAACATGGAGTATGAGTTTACTCCCTGGCTGAAGTCGAGCCTGCGGTCGGGTGTAGATGTGTACAACGAGCGGAGGAAATACCGCAACCCGAAGTCGGCCAACTCCGGATGGGACAAGAAAGGCTACTTCGAGGTGGAACGCAACGGAGGATTGAGCATGAACCATGACTTGATGCTGACGGCAAATTATAAAATCGGCGACTTCAGCCTGGAAGGTATCGCCGGAGCAACCCTCTACTATTACCAGGATGACAAACTGCAAGGACAGACGGCGGGAGGACTGACCATACCGGGTTATTACTCGCTGAAGGCTTCCGTGAACAAGGCGACGACTTCCAGCACGTACAAAAGCAAACAGGTGAACAGTCTGTACGGACGCTTCTCGGCCTCTTGGAAGAGCATCTTCTACCTCGATGTGACAGCCCGTAACGACTGGTCTTCTACCTTGCCTAAAGAGACGCGCTCCTACTTCTATCCTTCTGTTTCGGGAAGCGCCATCTTGTCCGAGGTTATGCAACTGCCCGAATGGATGTCTTTCTGGAAGGTTCGCGGCTCGTGGACGCAGACAAAGAAAGACGTGGATATCTACGAAATCAACAATGTATATGGCATCGCACCGGATGCTTGGAACGGCCTTGCTTCGGCGTCTTACCCCACCGCCATCCGGGGCGCGCTGATTCGACCTACGGCTACCTCTTCATGGGAAGTAGGTACGGCTCTCAACCTTTGGAACAACAGGCTGCGTGTAGACTTTGCCTACTACCATACCTTGAAGTACGACTTGACCCGCAAGGTCAGCGTCAGCGAGGCTTCGGGATTCTCGGGCACCATGGTGAACTACGGTGAAGAGCAGGAGCGCAGAGGCGTGGAACTGACCGCGACGGGCGACATCATCAAAACCCGTGACTGGGAATGGAATGCAACCCTGAACTGGGCGCGTGACCGTTACTACTATGCAAAGATAGACCCGATCTACTCCGAACAGAAGTCATGGGTAGCCGCAGGGAAACGTTACGACGCTTACGCCCTGAGAGACTGGCAACGCGATCCCGCAGGAAACATCATCCATGTGAACGGCTTGCCCAAGAAGAGCGAGTACGAGTCGGTAATCGGGTATAAGTCTCCCGATTGGATATGGGGCATTATCAACACTGTCAGGTATAAGGGCATCACCCTGAGCTTCTCTGTAGACGGGCGTGTAGGGGGCCTTGCATACAACATGATGGAACAGGCCTTGTGGAATACCGGTGCACATCCCGACAGTGACAACCAATGGCGCTACGACGAAGTGGTGAATGGCAAGAAAACGTTCATCGGCAAAGGGGTTAAGGTGGTTTCGGGCTCAGTGGAGTATGACGTGGATGGAAACATCGTGAAAGATACCCGGACCTTTGCACCGAACGATGTCCCCGTTTCTTACGAGACTTATATCAGAGGATTCTATCAGAATGCTTACTATCCTGTACAACAAGCGCTGCAAGACCAGACCTTCATCAAACTCCGCGACCTTTCCATCACTTACGACATGCCTAAGGGCATTTGCGAGAAATTCAAGATGACGGGCATGCAGCTGGGCCTTGTGGGGCAGAATTTGCTGATTTGGACCAAGAAGTTCAGGTTCTCCGACCCCGACCGTGCCAGTGAGAATCTGAATTCGCCTTCTATCCGTTACATCGGATTTAATATCAAGTTGAACTTCTAAATACCAACGATCATGATGAAAACGATATATACCATTTTAATAGGAGCTGTTTGGACAAGCGGATTGTTCTCGTCCTGCAGCAACTTCGACGAGCTGAACACCGATCCCGATTCACCCAATACCGTGACACCGGCCATGCTCGCCACCAAACTGATACTGGCCACGACCACGCCTTCGTACAACCCCACATTCTTCGGCAGTTGTTTCCTGATGAAGCAGCTGGCATGGGGAGAGGGGCATACCGACTACCACTACAATAAAATGGGGCGGACGTCTTTCTCGACCTACACGAACCTGGTCAACGGCATCAAGATGGTGGAGCTGGCCAAGGGGCAGAACGAAAAGGCATACCAGGCCTTGAACAAGTTTGTAAAGGCTTTCACCGTCTTCTATGTGTCCATGGAGGTGGGCGACGTGCCTTACAGCGACGCCTTGAAGGGAGAAACAGGGAACGTTACGCCTCGTTACGACGCTCAAAAGCTGGTCATGAGCCAGATTCTCGACGATTTGGAAGAGGCGTATAACCTGTTCGGCCAAGCTGAGAACTTTGCCGGAGACCCCATCTTGCAAGGCAATACGGAGAAGTGGCAGAAAGTGGTGGCTTCTTTCGAACTGAAGGTCTTGATGAGCCTTTCGCGGGTGGCAGACGACGCCGACCTCAAGGTCAAAGAGCGGTTTGCGCAAATCGTTTCGGGGAAGAAGATACTGGCTTCCAACGAAGACAATTACCAGTTGGTCTTTTCCGATAAAAAAGGTCAGCGCTATCCCATATATAAAGACGAGTTCAACTGGCACATGTATCCCATTCTGTCCACGACCATTGTCGACGTGATGAAGCAGAACCGCGATTACCGCCTGTTCTACGTGGCCGAGCCCGCCGAAGCCAAAATCAAGGAGAACCTTGCGGAAAGCGACTGGGAAGCCTACTTGGGGGTTAATCCTTCGTTGACATTCGATGTGATAACGCAGTCTTACAGCACCGGGATGTATTGCGGCTTGAACCTTCGATACAAGGATAATCCCGTGGGAGAGCCGTATATCACCATCGGCTATGCCGACCAGTGTTTCATCCTTGCCGAGGCTGCCGTGCGCGGTTGGATTGCAAGCGCCGCCGATACGTATTATAAGAAAGGCATCGAGGCCAGCATGCGTTTCATTGCCGACCATACGGGCAAGAGATACGCTCATGGCCGAGAGATTACGGACCAAGTCATAGCCGACTTCCTGCAAACTCCCGAAATCCAGTTGACACAGGGCCGCGAGAACGGACTCGAGATGATTCTTACCCAGCGCTATCTGGCATGGTTCATGCATGCTCCGTGGAATAGTTATTACGACTACCGCCGCACGGGTTATCCCAAGATTCCGATAAATCCCGAGACTTCACAGAACGAGGTCAAGGACGAGCTGCCTTTGCGCTGGATGTATCCCGAAAGCGAATCGCAGTATAACAAGGCAAATCTGCAGGAGGCTCTACAGCGTCAGTTCAATGGTTCGGACGACTGGAACAAGAAGATGTGGATTCTACGATAGGGCTGCGTTTTACTCTCATGAAAAAACAGATTCTATTGATGACAATATGCGTCGCCGCGCTTCTCGCCTCATGCACCGGGCACGAGAAGGCGGCGCCCATGTTGTTGATACCCGAGGCCGATTCTGTTTCAGTCTCGGACGGCAGTCTGGAGATTGGTTCGTTGAAGACCGTGAGCTGTCCCGCACAGTGGGAGCCTGCCTGCTTGCTGTTCATCGACGACCTGAAAAAACGATTGAACAAGGAGATCAGCATGATTCCGTCCGAGGCGGATATCCAAGTCTCGTACCGGAACGCTATGCGGGAGGAGGCTTATCTCTTGGAAATCGGAAAGAAGAAGATAACTATCTCGGCACGCGACGCAAAGGGACTGGCACACGCCTTTGCCTCTCTGCAGCAACTGATGCTCCAAGCCGAAGACAGGCGACTTCCGTTGGCTACGATACAAGACAGGCCGCGCTTTGAATACAGAGGGTTGATGCTGGATTGCAGCCGGCACTTCCGGACGGTGGCGGAACTGAAAGAAACCATCGACCAGATGTCTTTCTTCAAACTGAATGTTCTCCACCTCCATCTCACCGACAACCAAGGCTGGCGCTTGGCGGTGGACAAATATCCGGAATTGGTGGCTCAAGGGACGTATTATCCCGATTTCCCTTCTTTGTCCGGCAAGTACTATTCCAAGAAGGAACTAAAAGAGCTGGTAGCCTATGCGGCACTTCGCGGCATCGAAATCATTCCGGAGGTAGACATGCCTGGACACTGCCTTTCTCTGTTGGCAGCCATGCCCGGACTGTCTTGCCTGGACGGTCCTTTCGAGCCTTATCCTGAAGAAAGAGAGCAGGACAA
>CAUUOT010000037.1:0-7980 GCA_963546815.1 uncultured Bacteroides sp. | reverse complement strand
TTCATGCCGGGCAATACGTCGCACAGCTCTCCGTCCACACGCACATGGAGGTAGCCCTTCTTGCGCACCTGCTCGAAGAGCTCCTTGTAATGCCCCTTACGGCTACGCACCAAGGGGGCAAGCAGGTAAATGCGCTTCTCCTTATAGTCCTTCAGGATAAGCTCGATAATCTGCTCCTCGGTATACTTCACCATCTTCTCGCCGGAGAGGTAGGAATAGGCTTCGCCGGCACGGGCATAGAGCAGGCGCAGGTAGTCGTAAACCTCCGTCGTCGTGCCCACCGTGGAGCGGGGATTCTTGTTCGTGGTCTTCTGGTCGATGGAAATAACGGGGCTAAGCCCGGTAATCTTATCGACGTCCGGACGCTCCAGATTGCCCAAGAAGTTGCGGGCATACGCCGAAAAAGTCTCGATGTAGCGCCGCTGTCCCTCGGCAAATATCGTGTCGAACGCCAAAGATGACTTTCCGCTTCCGCTCAGGCCGGTAATCACCGTGAGGCTGTTGCGCGGCATCTCCGCGTCGATGTTCTTGAGGTTGTGCACACGTGCGCCGTAGACGTTGATATATTCTGTTTCTTCTTGCATACTCTATTCGTTTTCCGGAGTCGGTAAACGGGACGTCACGCATCCCCCCGCTCCGTAAGTGGGGGGACAAAAGTAAGTCTTTTCCTCCGAATATCAGCCTGAAAGATTTATTTTCAATCCAAGTTCAACCGTAAGAGAAAAGAAAGACATCCGTCTGTCCCGAGAAAGGATATAGGCTATAATCATGGATTTCGACCGTGGAAAAAACTCTCTATACCTTAATATAAAACGTAAGTTCGATGAACGATAAGAGGCTTGTGTTTTGTCCTGTCAGACACAAGCCTTTGAGCCGAAAGACACAAGCCTTTGAGCTGAAAGACACAAGCCTTTGAGCCGAAAGACACAAGCCTCTGTGAAGGGCCCAATCTATTCTCCATGATGTCCAACTCGGGTGCCTGCCCGTTTTCAAGGCGGGGAATATCAAATCTTAACGCAATCCGTTGGCCGGTATGGGGCGATATGCTTATCTTTGCGGTTGTATAACACGAGACTGTAATAAGAACAAGAATTACCGGATGAAAACGATACACCGCATAATCTGCTCCCTGCTGCTGGTCTGCGCATGCCTTCCGGGCGCCACGGCACAAGAAAACCTGTCTTACTTTCTGCATACCGTCGAAAAAGGACAAAGCCTCTATTCCATTGCCAGCATGTACGGCGTCAGTCAGTCGGACATCGTCAAGCTGAACCCCGGCAGCGACGAGAAAATATACATCGGACGCACGCTGCGCATCCCCCGCAGCATGGCCAACGCTCAAAAAGAAACTTACCACACGATAGAAGCGGGCGAGACGCTCTATCGGCTGACCGTGAAATACGGCGTATCCGTCAAAGCCATTTGCGACGCCAATCCGGGACTGAGCGCCGAGAACTTCCGCATCGGGCAGGTGATACGCATCCCCATAGTTGCAGTAGCCCCCGAAGCAGGAAAGGGAACGCCGAGCGGCACAAATGTGTCAGGCCCCGTAGAGTCGCGTTGCCGCGAGATGCACAAGGTGAAACGGAAAGAGACAGTGTTCAGCATCAGCCGCGAATACGGCATCAGCGAAGCCGAACTGATTGCAGCCAATCCCGAGCTGAAAGGCGAAAGCCACATCAAAAAGGGGGCTTTCCTCTGCATTCCATATCCAAAGGCACAAGAGGCGCACAGAACTCTGTCGGCCACCGCCCCTACCGACAGCGAACTGTTCCGTGAAAACAGGAAAGCGCCTCAACGCCTACACACCATCAAGACGGCCGTTATCCTTCCTTTCTTAGACGGCGTCTCGAAGAGCGAGTCGTCCCGCATGGTGGAATATTACGAAGGTCTGCTGATGGCCATAGACAGCCTGAAGCGCACCGGCACGTCCATCGACTTATATACTTACGATTCAGGCCCGGAAAACGCTTCGCTGAACGCACTGCTCGATAAGAAAGAGATGAAGGAGATGAACATCATCTTCGGCCCTCTGTACCAACAGCACATCGCCTCGTTGGCGGAATTTGCCAAGAAGCATGACATACGTCTGGTGATACCGTTTACATCGAAGGACAACACGGTGTTCCGAAATCCCGCCGTTTACCAGATAAACACGCCGCAGTCTTATCTGTACTCCGAAGTGTACGACCACTTTGTGCGCCAGTTCCCTCGCGCGAATGTCATCTTTATCGAGGCAAGCGAGGGCACCAAGGAAAAAGCGGAATTCATCAGAGGATTGAAAGATGAGCTGCACAACCGCTCCATCCCGATGAAGAGCCTGAAAGAAGACTTTACGCCCGCATCGGTCAAAACCATGCTGCGCACCGAGCGAGACAACATCTTCATCCCTACATCCGGCAGCAATCTGACGTTGATAAAGATTCTGCCCCAGCTGACTCAACTGGTACGCGAGTCTCCGCAAAGCCGTATCCACCTGTTCGGCTATCCGGAGTGGCAGACTTACACGAAAGATCACCTGGATGCCTTCTTCGAGCTGGATACTTACTTCTACTCCTCTTTCTATACCAACAACCTGCTGCCGGCCGCTGTGGACTTCAGCAGAAACTATCGCAGGTGGTACGGCAAGGAAATGGACGAGCGTTACCCCAAATTCGGAATGTTGGGCTTCGATACGGGCTATTTCTTCTTAAAGGGACTTGCACACTACGGCTCCGATTTCGAAAAGAACATGCAGCAAATGGATTTGACTCCCATACAGACCGGCTTCAAGTTCCAACGCGTAAACACTTGGGGAGGGTTCATCAACAAGATGGTGTTCTTCGTGCATTTTACCCCGAATTATGAGCTGGTGAAACTGGATTTCGACTGACTTTATAAAGAGGGACTCCCGCGATTAAAACTCAAAAGACAATGAGACTGAAAACAATGATAGGAACCGCTCTGCTGGCAGGGGCATGTACATTGCCAGCAGGGGCGCAGGTAGGCGAACAGCGCCGTAATTTTGCCGTCGGCATCAACGGAGGCATCAACTTGAACAGCGTCAGCTTCTCTCCTACCGTAAAGCAAAAGAACCTGACGGGCATCAACGGCGGCGTGACGGCCCGATACATCTCGGAAAAATACTTCGGCATGATATGCGGCGCGCAGGTTGAAATAAACTTCTCGCAACATGGATGGGACGAATACGATGAGGATTACCCCACACTGGGCTACACACGTACCATGAATTATGCGGAAATTCCTTTTCTGGCACATCTGGCGTTCGGGAAAGACCGCGGCATGCAGTTCTTCATACACGCCGGTCCGCAAATCGGATTTCTGCTTAACAATGACTGGAAAATAAAGGGCGATTGGAACAATACCGCCTCATCTGCCTATATCACAGTGGAACAACACCGCAAACCCATCGACAACAAGTTCGATTACGGTATTGCGGGTGGAGCCGGCATAGAGCTACGCACCAAAATCGGCAATTTTGTGGTGGAAGGAAGATATTACTACGGACTGTCCGATTTCTATAACAGTTCAAAAAGAGATTTCTTCTCCCGCTCCGCACACGAGGTCATTACGGCTAAAATTGCCTATCTGTTCGACTTGAAGAAATAAGTCGGAACATATTCAAGAAAAACGTTCTCTTTTTTATCTTCTCAAGCGATCTGCCGCTTTCACCATCAACTCGTCTTTGTAGATGGCACGGAACGCCAAGTAATTCAAGATGACCGAAACTGCCGGCAAGCATAAAGCCCAGCCCAACCGGAAAGTAACGGCTCCCATACCGCCTTTCAGCATGAGAACGAACACAATGAACGCAATGTAGTAACCTACCAACAAAATGCTGCTGAAGACAGTCATGCGCACTTGCAGCATCCGGTTGCGGAACAAGAAAATGGTACAGAACGCTATAACGGCACTCATCAACAAGATACCGAACAATCCCCAGGTCGATCTGAAATCCCCGTCGGGCATGTACACCCCCCAAGACTTAAAGGTACTCTCCGTTATCCCGTCCGCTTCGATGAACTGCCCCATAGGCATGCACATGGCAACTATCAACAAGGCGGCTACCAACAGCAAATAAACGGATTGAATGCGCTGTATCATTACTGCAATTTCTCTTTTTCCTTGGCGGGATTACGATAGTATATCTTGCCTTCAAGGTACTCTTGAGTAGCAATCAAAGAAGGCTTCGGCAACCTTTCGTAATAGCGGGAAATCTCTATCTGCTCGCGATTCTCGAACACTTCCTCGAGGTTGTCATTGTAAGAAGCGAATTCGGCAAGTTTCTTGGAAAGGTCATTCTTGATTTCCACACTGATTTGATTGGCACGCTTTCCGATGATGGCGACTGTCTCGTACACATTGCCGGTATCTTCGCACAACTCCATCATGTCACGAGTCACCGTAGTAGTAGGAGCACTTGTTTTTCTGTAATCCATAATTGTTTATCCGTCTAATTAAAATTCGATATCGATTGGTTTTCTAACTTCTTTAGTCTTTCAGCACTTTTTGCGAATCGTTAAAGATGCGGTCGGCTTCCTTCAGGTACTTGCTCTCAGGAAATTCGTTCTTGAAAGCATAATACTCGTCTACCGTCTCGCGATAGCGTTCAGCCTTTTTATCTTCCACACTGTATACCGCCAATTCATACTTGGCACGCAGTATCAGGATGGACAAGTCTTCGCGCAGATTGGTGTAAGGGTAATCTTTCAACGCATTTTGCGCCGTAATGACGCAAGCCTGATAGTTATTGCCGATATAGTTACCCATATTATAATAAAGCCTTGCGGAGAGGTATTCTTTCATCACCAACTTATCTTGCAGAGCAAAAATCATGTTCTGCGCTTCTTCTTTTCTGGCACTTTGAGGAAAATACTCCAAAAACATCTGCAGCTGCTGGATAGCACTGTACGTGCCGGACTGGTCCAGACGCGGTTCCGGAGTATCCAAGAACAATGCTTTTCCCGCGTGAAAACGCGCCAACTCGGCGAACATGCCACGAGGATATACGTTGTAATATTGAATAAAAGTCTGTGCAGCAGTTTGATAATCCTTCTGATTATAATAACTCATGCCCAGCATATAGAGAGACTCTTCCGCCTTATCGGTACCTTTTAGTATGGTAATCAATTCGTTGAGAAGGGTTTCGGCACGGCCGTACTGGCCTTTTGCAAAGTATATTTTCGCCGCTTCGTACTTGTATTCATAATCCGTACTTTTCAGCAACTTGTTATATTCTCCACACGAGGAGAGTATAATGGCCGCAAGCAGAGTTATCAGAACATTCTTCATCACCTTTGTTAAAATAATGCGCAAAGATAGAGCTTCGCATCGAATAATGCAATGATGCGGACATTAAATTATCAAAACAGCAATGATAGCCCCTTTTACGGGTAGATTGAAGGCGTACTCGGTACCTTTGTCGCCATGTTCGGTCCATCTTGAGGTGTGAAAAGAGCGCCGTGGAAAGTATCTTTCCCCATGCTACCGAGACGCCGCACTCGGCTCGGGTGTTCGGAAAGACAGTGAATGAGGGGTGTTCGGATTAAAGTAAATAAAATAGTTTGTTTATTTCGAAGATTTTACCGAATATTGCCCCTCTATCATAATGAAGAAGATGAATAAATTCGAGTTAACATCTCTATATCAACCTACCGGAGACCAGCCTGAAGCCATCGCACAACTGACCGAAGGCGTGCGCCTGGGAGTTCCGGCGCAAACGCTTCTCGGCGTCACGGGTTCAGGAAAGACTTTTACCATAGCCAATGTTATAGCCAATATCAACAAGCCCACTTTGATATTGAGCCATAACAAAACATTGGCAGCCCAATTGTACAGCGAATTCAAGAGTTTCTTCCCGAATAATGCCGTGGAGTACTATGTTTCCTACTATGACTATTATCAGCCTGAAGCCTATCTTCCGGCTTCGGACACCTACATAGAAAAAGACCTTGCCATCAACGACGAGATAGACAAACTGCGGCTCGCCGCTACTTCTGCCCTACTCTCAGGCAGGAAAGACGTGGTAGTGGTTTCGTCGGTTTCGTGCATCTACGGCATGGGAAATCCGTCCGATTTCTACAATAATGTCATCAAGGTGCAAAAGGGTAAGAACTTCAGCCGGAACGTCTTTTTGAGGCGCTTAGTGGACAGTCTGTACGTGCGCAACGACATAGAGCTGAACCGGGGTAATTTCCGTGTAAAAGGAGATACTGTGGACATTTATCTGGCGTACGCTGATAACCTGCTACGCATTGCTTTCTGGGGCGACGAGGTGGACGACATCGAAGAGGTAGACCCCGTCAGCGGAACGACCGTAGCCTGCTTCGACACTTACAAGATATATCCGGCCAATCTGTTCATAACAACCAAGGAAGCCACTTTGCGTGCCATTCACGAGATTGAGGACGACCTGCACAAGCAAGTGCAATGGTTTGAAAATGAAGGCCGTCCGTTCGAAGCCAAGCGCTTGCAGGAACGCGTGACTTACGACATGGAAATGATACGCGAATTGGGACATTGTTCGGGCATAGAGAACTATTCGCGCTACTTCGACGGGCGTGTGGCTGGTACTCGTCCCTATTGTTTGCTGGATTTCTTTCCGAAAGATTTTCTGATTGTCATTGACGAAAGCCACGTCAGCGTTCCACAGATACGCGCCATGTATGGAGGCGACCGTGCCCGTAAGACAAATTTGGTAGAATACGGGTTCCGTCTGCCCGCGGCGATGGATAACCGTCCGCTGAAGTTCGAAGAGTTCGAAGAGATGGCTAAACAAGTGATATACGTCAGCGCCACACCTGCCGAATATGAATTGATGAAGTCGGAAGGCGTCGTAGTAGAGCAGGTTATCCGCCCCACAGGCTTGCTCGACCCCGTCATCGAGGTGCGCTCCAGCTATAATCAGATAGACGATTTGATGGAGGAGATACAGTTGCGCATCGAAAAGAAAGAGCGCACCCTCGTAACCACCCTCACCAAGCGTATGGCAGAAGAACTGACGGAATACTTATTGAATAATCAGGTGAGATGTAACTATATCCATAGCGATGTGGACACGCTGGAACGGGTGAAAATCATGAGCGACCTTCGTGACGGATTGTATGACGTACTGATTGGGGTGAACCTGCTACGCGAAGGACTTGACCTGCCAGAGGTTTCTCTCGTGGCTATCCTCGACGCCGACAAAGAGGGATTCCTTCGTTCTCATCGCTCGTTGACGCAAACGGCTGGTCGTGCGGCCCGTAATGTGAACGGTATGGTCATCATGTACGCAGATAAAATAACAGACAGCATGCAAATGACCATTGACGAGACTAACCGTCGCCGTGAGAAACAACTGAGGTACAATGAAGAAAATGGCATCACTCCCCAACAGATACAAAAGGCGAAAAACCTCAATGTATTCGCTACCGGCGAATCTTCCGGAAAGACTGTTCTCGAAAATGATAATCATGCAAGTTCTGTTCCCCGTCCCTATGCAGAGCAAGAACAAATACCTATCGCAGCCGCCGACCCGATTATTGAATACATGAGCCGCACACAGCTGGAGAAGAGCATCGAACGTACAAGGAAACTTATGCAGGAGGCAGCCCAAAGACTTGACTTCATCGAAGCTGCTCAGTATCGCGACGAGGTAATGAAAATGGAAGACCTGCTTAAAACAAAAAGATGAGGCGAACCGGAAAGAATTAATATCACAAATATTGTATTCGAAATCTTGTCACTGCTACATCTTTGCCATTACTATTTTTGTATAGCAATCAGTGTAGCAGAAATTGACCGAAAGACGACTTTCAAAACACTGAATTAAATCTTCATCTTACATGGCTGTATACAAATCGGTGTAAGACAATCTCCTACAACGATGTACTTTAACGTGAATTCGATATAAGAATTTCTCTTAAAAATTGTAGGAATGAAATCAAACGTTTTCGTGATCTCAAGTCATTCCATCTTTCTCTTTGGAATCATTGTTAT
>CAUUOT010000036.1:0-7988 GCA_963546815.1 uncultured Bacteroides sp. | reverse complement strand
TTCCGTGAAAATGGACGTGACTACCGGTACAGTTACTTCCAGCACTTTGATTTGGGAGCATAAGGCATCCGTTCGTTTTGATGTCAATGAAAGTAGTCATAATCCTCTCTACGGAGAGAAGTTGGATAACGGCGCCACCCAGGTGTTCTACCGCTGGGTGGTCAGTACACCTCAAATCGAGCAAATGAAGGTGGAAATAGGACTGGCAAATAACACCTGGCAAGACTCCACCAACCGCCTCCCCGCCAGAACGGTGCAAACCGGCAAGGTGTACCATGTCTTTCTGAATTGGGACGGCACTGACCTGATGCTGACCAAGCGGGACGGCACGGCGTATTAAGGCCTCTCCCCCCATAGGGAGTGATGAGTGATGAGTGTTTAGTGTTACTGATGGCTAAGCACTCATCACTCATCACTCCCTGCTTTTTTATCTCCTGAAAAAAGAACGTTTTTCTCCTTTCCCCGTACTTCCTGATACACTTTCGTGGGCCAAAGCGCTTACCTTTGCTTGCAAAAACAAGCTAAAGTCAAAGCACTATGAAACCATGTTCCCCCCTCTGGCCTCTGATGTCCGGCGTCCTTTTGGCCACCGGATGCGCAAGCCGCGCCAAAAGCCAAGCTCCCGGGCACTCCCGGCAGAAACCCAACGTCATCTACCTCATTGCCGACGACCTGGGCATCGGCGACCTGAGTTGCTACGGCGCCACCCAGGTGAGTACCCCACACATCGACCGCCTGGCCGGACAAGGCATGCAGTTCACCAACGCCTACGCCACCTCTTCTACCAGTACGCCCTCGCGCTTCGGACTGCTCACGGGCATGTATCCGTGGCGCCAGCAGAACACGGGCATCGCCCCCGGCAACTCGGAGCTGCTGATCGACACCGCCTGCGTCACGCTGGCCGACCTCTTCAAGCAGGAAGGATACGCCACAGCAGCCATCGGCAAGTGGCACTTAGGCCTCGGACCCCAGGGAGGCACCGACTTCAACGGCCTCATCAAACCCAATACGCACGACATCGGCTTCGACTACGAATACGTCATACCCGCCACCGTAGACCGCGTGCCCTGCGTGTTCGTGGAGAACGGACGCGTGGTGGGCCTCGACCCCCGGGACCCCATCACCGTGAATTACCGCCACAAGGTGGGAAACTGGCCTACCGGACTGGAGAACCCCGAACTGGTGAAGATGAAACCCAGCCAGGGGCATAACAACACCATCATCAACGGCATCCCGCGCATCGGGTGGATGACCGGAGGAAAAGCCGCCCTGTGGACGGACGAGGACATCGCCGACGTCATCACCGGCAAGGCCAAGGACTTCATCACGGCCCACAAGGACGAACCGTTCTTCCTCTACCTGGGCACGCAAGACGTGCACGTGCCCCGCGTGCCGCATCCGCGCTTCGCCGGAAAGAGCGGTCTGGGCCCCCGCGGTGACGTCATCCTGCAGCTGGACTGGACGGTGGGCGAAATCATGCGCACGCTGGACAGCCTGCACATTGCAGATAATACGCTCTTCGTCTTCTGCAGCGACAACGGGCCCGTGATTGACGACGGCTACCAAGACCAAGCCTTCGAGCTGCTGAACGGACATACCCCCATGAAGCACTACCGGGGCGGCAAATACAGCGCCTTCGATGCCGGCACGCGCATCCCCTTCATCGTGCGCTGGCCGGACGTGGTGAAGCCGGGGAAGCAGCAGGCGCTCTTCTCCCTGATAGACGTGTACGCCTCGCTCGCCGCCCTGCTCAACCATCCGCTGCCGGCGGGCGTGGCTCCCGACAGCCGCGACCAGTCGGCCAATCTGCTGGGCACGGACACCGCCGGATGTCCCTACATCGTGCAGCAGAACCAGAACAACACCCTCTCCGTGGTGCAGGGAGACTGGAAGTACATCGAACCCAGCGACAAGCCCGCACGGGAGTACTGGACGAAGATAGAGACGGGCAACGACCCCCGCCCCCAACTCTACCGACTCTCGTCCGACCCGTCCGAGAAGGAAAACCTGGCGGCCGCTTACCCCGAAAAGGTGAAAGCCCTCTCGGCCCTGCTCGAAGAGGTGAGGCGGCAGAAACACCAACCGGAAAGGAGATGAATTGTACAAATTCGTACTATTTGCGAACGATTGTCGAACGTTTTTCGCTTGTCCGGCTTCTACATTTGCCGCACCGTCCGTCTCCCGTCGGGTCGATGGACTGCCAACGAACAACCTTTATTTATAACTAATTGAATTGATATTTATGAAAGAAAAAACAAACCTATTCAAAGCGTTAAGCATCTTGTTGCTCTCCGCGCTCTTCGCCTTGCCGGCAACGGCGCAGAACCTGACGGTGACGGGCACGGTGACCGACAATCAGGGCCCGGTGATAGGCGCCTCCATCCAAGTGGACGGCACCGGCAACGGCAGCATCACAGACATCGACGGAAACTACACCCTTCACAATGTTCCGTCAAACTCAACCCTCGTATTCTCCTACATCGGCTATCAGACGCGTAAGATTGCCGTAAGCGGAAAATCTAAAATCGACGTAAAACTCGTGGAAGACAGCCAGCTGCTGCAAGAAGTCGTTGTAGTGGGTTACGGCGTTCAGCGTAAGAGCGACCTGACCGGTTCGGTAGCCTCCGTAAAAGCCACCGATGCCTTGAAAGGCACTCCTACCGGCAATGTCTCCGACGCTTTGCAGGGACGCATGGCAGGTGTATCCGTGGTGTCCGGCTCGGGCGACCCCGGAAAAGAGAACACCATCCGTGTACGCGGTATCAACTCCATCACAGCCGAAACCGGTCCGCTGGTTGTCATCGACGGATTTATCGGCGGCTCGCTTCAGTCTCTCAATCCGGCTGACATCCAGTCCTTAGAAGTGTTGAAGGACGCTTCGGCAACAGCTGTTTACGGCTCGCGCGGTGCCAATGGCGTCATCCTCGTCACCACCAAGAATCCGGCCAAAGACAAACTGACTGTATCGTTCAACGCCTTCGCCAACTTCAAAACGGTGGCCAAGTATATGGATATGCTCTCTCCTTACGAGTATGCACAACTTGTCAACGACTATGGGAAAGAATACTTCGGCTACGGCGACAACCATTATTACAGCGCAGAGCAGTTGGCCGATTTCCGGTCGGGTAAAGCAGGCTTCGACTATGCGAAAGAGATTTTCAGGAAACCTGCCCTGACACAGAACTACGAATTGTCTGTGGCCGGCGGCGGAGAAAGGACAACCTTTCTGGCATCTGTCCGCTACCAAAACGACGAAGGTATCATCAAGGCTTCTGAAAGCAGCGTATATAACTGGCGCTTGAAGGTAGATACCAACATCCGGAAGTGGTTGAAGACTGGCCTGAACTTCTACGGTCATTACAGAAAAAGCGCCAATCCGCGTGTTTCCGAATATGACGGTCTGATACAACAAGCCACGTTCTTCCCCAATACCATCAGCCCGAAGAACGAGCGGGGAGAATACAACAACGCTTTCTTCGAGGGCTCGCCGAACTACAACCCGATGGGGCACATTTGGGAGGCAAACAACTCCAATCAAGCCTTGGTCAACAATCTGCAGGGCTATGTGGACTTCAAGCTCATGGACGGACTGAATTTCCGCTCGCAACTGGGAGTGACCTTTGAAAACAGGATGAATTCATCCGCAGCCGGCGAGAACAGTTACGAGAAATTCAAGAACAACCGCACGACGGCCCGTTCTCAAAGCTATTGGAACATGTCTTGGCTCAACACCAATATGCTGAGCTATGTGAAAGAGTTTAATAAGAACCATCGTGTCAATGCCACCGCCGTATTCGAGCAGTCGTATAACAACCACTACAGTCACCAGACCGTAGCCAATAGCTTAGACCGCCCCGAACTGGGATGGGATGCCTTGGGATGGTCTGCCGGCGATTTGGCTAACATCGGCTCGGATCGAATCATCACCACGCTGATGTCTGGCATGTTCCGGTTGAACTATGTATTCATGAACCGTTATATGCTCACGACTTCCATCCGTGCCGACGGCTCTTCGCGTCTGGCTGATAAGTGGAGCTACTTCCCGTCCGCCGCATTGGCTTGGGACTTGAAACAAGAGGCTTTCCTGAAAGACAATAACTTCATCGACCAACTGAAACTCCGCGTGGGCTACGGCTCGGTAGGAAACCAGTCGGTAGAGGCCTATCGCATCTATTCGAAGATTGTCAACGTGCGCAACTCCGACGGAACTACATCTTATAAGATAGACCGCCCTGCCGCTCCCTACCTGAAGTGGGAACGCAACGACCAAACAAACATCGGTCTGGACTTCGGTATTTTCAACGGCCGCCTGCGCATCAGCGCCGACTGGTATAACAAGATATCGAAGGATATTCTGCTGGAATTGGCCCAACCCACACACTTAGGCCACGGCTCCGCATTGAGGAACTCGGGCAAGATAAAGAATACCGGTGTGGAATTTACCATCGGCGTAGACCCGATTGCCGGAAAGACTTTCAGATGGCATTCAGACCTGACGTTGTCTCACAATAAAGGTACTTTCGAGAACATCCCGACTGAGAACCGCCGCCAGCAACAAGCCGGTGAATACCAAAATCAAATCTTCCAAATGATAGAAGGACAGAAGCTGGGCACTTTCTACGGGTATACATCCGCCGGCATCTGGCAGGAAGATGAGGTGAACGCTCCTTTTGTTGATGCCAACGGAGTGAAGAATGGCAAAACCAACGGACAGACTTATAAGGTACTTGCAGGAAGCATCAAGTTGGTCGACCGGAATAAAGACGGTGTAATCAACGAAGAAGACCAGAGCGTGATAGGATGCGGCCAGCCCACTTTCAACTGGGGATGGAGCAACACTTTCAACTATAAGAACTTCGACTTCTCTTTCTTTGTCGTAGGATTTCATGGCTTCGACATCTACAACGCCAACGAGCACATGGCCATCAGCGGCATCAGGGCACAGAGCAAAGCCCCGGTGGTTCCTCTGCGGAAGTTGCAGAACCGTTGGACACCCACAAATACCAATACCGACATCCCGGGCTTCGTCAAGGGCGGAAATATGTATGTGGGCAGATACATGAGCCGCTACGTAGAAGACGGCAGCTTCATCAAAATGAAGAGCATCACGCTTGGCTACACATTGCCCGAGAAATGCTGCAACTCATTAGGCATCAACAATCTTCGCGTTTATGCTTCCGTGCAGAATCCGTTCCACATCACCCAATACTCTGGACTGGACCCCGAAGCTACTTTGGGAAATCCGCTGATACAGGGCGTGGATTGGGGTAGCTATCCCAACAGCCGGAACTATCTGGTTGGTTTGAATTTTGCTTTCTAACAATTAACCTATTTAGAAGAATGATATGAAAAAGATACTCTATACCATAACACTTGCCGGCTGCTTTACCTTGGTCTCCTCTTGTGTGGACCTTACTCAAGAGCCCCGCTCCTTTTCCACAGTCGACGACTACTTCAAGCTTTTAGACCAGCCCTCTTTAGAGAAGTTCACCACTGCACTCTACAACGACCTTTGGGGCGGTAATTACGGTTTCAACTGCCGTATGCAGTCTATCAACGTATGTGCTGACGATGTGACCTTCCGGGCTGCAAAACCCGATAACCGTCTAGGGAATTTCAATAACCTTTCTCCGGACATCATGCAGAACAATGCGGACGTAAGTACGACGTGGGACTTATTCTTCAAAGCCATAAACGACGCCAATGCGGTTATTAACAAAACAGTCTTCCCTAATGATGAGAAGCTGGCCCAGAACTTCCGCAACATAGTAGGCGAGGCTTATTTCGTGCGCGGTTTCTCTTTCCTTTATCTGGTGCGCCTTTTCGGAGATGTGCCTTTGGTTTTGAAAGAAGAAGAATCTTCCGCCCGTATGCCGCGGACGAGCGTTGCCGAGGTTTACGACAAAGCCATTATTCCCAGTCTGCAAAAAGCTGTGGAATGGCTGCCTGTCACCAGCCGGAAGAGCAACCCTTCCACACCCACCCAATGGGCTGCCAAGCTCTGTCTGGCCGACGCTTATATGAGTATGGCCGGATGGCCCTTGAAGAGGACGGAATGCTATGCAAAGGCTGCCGAGCTGACGAAAGACATCATCGACAATTCCGGTCTGAAACTGACGGAGAAATACGCCGAAATCTGGAAAGAGAGCAATAAAAACAGCACGGACGAAGTGATGTTTGCACTCTTGCACAGTGTAGCCAACAAGAGCGCGAGCCAATACGGAAAGTCCTACTATCCCTCGGACTTCAGCCCGAATGCGGGATGGGCAGACTATTACGGCAACGAAACTTTCTATCTGAACTATCCGAACGATGAGCGCAAGGAATGGAATTACATGACTCAATGGAAGACCAAAAAAGGCCTCGTGGAGTATCAAGCTTCGGCTGATAAACTTCCCGCCATCTCCAAGTACTATGATTACAATGACGGCGCTCCGGGCAAGAGTCAGCTTTCAAACGGTATAACCTGCATTTACCGCTATGCGGAGGCACTGCTTACCTATGCCGAGGCTTCAACAAGAGCCACCGGCAATGTAAACGCCCAAGCGTTGGCCGCCATTCAGGCTGTACAGAAGCGTGCCGGATATGCCTCGGACAAGCTGACGGACACCATAGACCCGGCAGCTTTCCTGAAAGCCGTGTCTGACGAGCGAGGATGGGAATTCTTCGCAGAGATGAAGCGCTGGTTCGAACTGGTTCGTCTGGAGAAAGTAAGCGAAGTGAAAGCCGCGCAATGGGATAACTCCTTATTCAAGGCGCAAAACCATTACTATCTGCCCATACCCTATCAGCAGATTCAGTTGACGGGGTGGAGCAATAACGCGGGTTACTAACGCAACAAACCGCACAACACACAACTTCTGAAATTGAACAGGTGATGGGCCGCGACCCATCACCACAATAATGTCTCCCTTTTCTTGTACAGCATCACTTCATCCGGTCGATGGAGTGGTGCTGTTTTCTTATCAGTATGTTGTACTTATGGGCGTGGGGATGTAACGCCATTGTAAGAAGACGCAACACGTTTTCAGACTTCTTTTGTACGTTTTTGTCCCTTCCTCTCTTGAAAAAGGACTTTCTTTGTGCAAGGCTTGAAAGGGGCCGAAACTCTGCGGAGGCGTTTATCCTCCACCACCTCTAAAAACAAACCGACATGATGCCATTCGACAAATGGAAGACGGGAGCCGCCGCGCTCCTTTGCACACTGTGCTCCGTAAGCGGACAAGCGCAAATAGTGAAGAACGAACGACTGCTCTCTTTTGAAGAGACGCAGGTGCCGGCTCTCGCAACGACAACAACCGGCTCGCAACTCTCCATCAGTGAAGAACATTACCGCGACGGCGAGCACAGCCTGAGCTGGACTTACCAACCACACGCCGTGCTCTCGGTGAAGAAAGACCTGAAGTTCGAGAAGAAAGACTCCACAGGACGAGATACGTACCTCTCAGCCTTCATCGTCTGGGTATATAACGAGCAGGCGCAAGACAAAACCATCCGGTTCGAGTTCCTGAAAGACGGCAAGCTATGCACCTCTTTCCCCTTCGGCATCAATTTCACCGGCTGGCGCGGAGCGTGGGTGTGCTACGAGCGCGATATGCAGGGCACACCCGAAGAGGGGATGAACGAAGTGCGCATCGTGGCTCCGGACGTAAAAGGCAAACTCTTCTTCGACCATCTGCTCACGGCCGCAAAGGTGGACGCCCGCCAACAGACGCCCGACGTGCAGGTGCCTTTCGTCAACAAGGGCACTACCAACCATTGGCTCGTGGTCTACGAGCACTCGCTGTGGAAGCCGGACATCCACTTGACGCCCGTCACCGACGCGCAACGGCAGGACATCCGGAAGATGGAAAGACGCTTCCGTGAGATGCTCTACACCCCCTCCGCCCTGTCGGAAAAGGAGATAAACACCCTCCGCCGGAAGTACGATTTCTATCAAATAGCCTATAAAGACGGTCGGGTGACGGGACGCCCCATCTGGTTCGTCC
>CAUUOT010000035.1:0-8157 GCA_963546815.1 uncultured Bacteroides sp. | reverse complement strand
CTCAAAAAGACAGAAGAAACTACCTCACTCTGCTTTGCGATAGGCCAGCGGACTGACCTGATATACCTCTTTGAAGCATTTTGAGAAGTAACGCGGCGAGCTGAACCCTATCCTATCGGCTATCTCGGTGACGTTCAGTTCCGGATTGTTGCGCAGCATGAGGGCGCCTTTTTTCAGGCGGATGGTCAGGATGAAGTCGTTCGGCGTCTGTCCGGTGATGGCCTTGAGCTTGGTGAAGAGGTTGGTGCGTGCCATTGCCATTTCGCGGGCAAAGACGGTTACGTTGAACTCGGTGTCGTCCAAGTGTTGCTCGATGACGGCCGTTGCACGGTCCAGTATCTCCTTGTCGATTGGGTTTGTGGCCAGCATGCGGGCTGTGGCCTGCGGTTGCTTGCTGAACTTTTCCTGAAGCAGGATGCGCGAGTTGACGAGGTTGTTGCATCTCGATATCAGCAGTGCGGTGTTGAAGGGCTTGGTGATGTAGTCGTCCGCACCGATGCGCAGCCCCTCTATGTTCTGTTCTACGGCAGTGCGTGCAGTGAGCAGCACCACGGGGATGTGGCAGGTGTTGAAGTCGCTCTTTATCCGTTTGCACAGCTCGGTGCCCGATAGGCGTGGCATCACCACGTCGCTCACCACGATGTGTGGCATGCTGCTCTGCACCAGTTGCAGCCCCTCTTCGCCGTCGGCCGCGGTCAGTACTTCATAGAAAGGTTGGAAGATGGTTGCCAACATCTGCCGGATGGAGTCGTTGTCTTCCACTATCAGTATCTTGGCGTCGGGCAGTCGCCTGATGGGAGCGTTTTCCTCGAGTTCGGCTTTCAGCATGGCGTCGTACTCGGGCTTGGGTGGTTCTGGCTGCTGCAGGCTGTCGGGGTTTCTGCTGATTTCCTCGTCGTCGAAGAGGTGGTTTCCGAGCGGCAGAGTTACGATGAATCCTGCTCCCTTTCCTTGTTCGCTCTCTACGCGGACTGTTCCGTGATGCAGCTCTACGATGCCCTTGGTGAGCGCCAGTCCGATGCCTGTGCCCGTTTTATCGGCATCGGTGCTGTCCGTAGGGTCTATCTGGTAGAATCGGTCGAATATCTTGTCTGCCTCGTGAGGCGATATTCCCCTTCCTGTATCCGTGACGCTGAACACTGCGCAGCCCTCTTCGGTCTTTATGGCGAGTGTGATGCTGTCTTGCGGCTCGGTGTGCTTGATGGCGTTTGAAAGGAGGTTGTTTATCACCTTCTGCATCTGCTTCTGGTCGTACCACACTTCCAGCTGGTCTGTTTCTTTCTGGAATATGAGGTGAATTTGCTTGGCTTCGGCATACTCCAGAAAGAGTAGGTAGTTTTCGTAGAGGAAGTCGACGATGTTGTGCGGACTCACCTTTATCTTCATGTGGCCCTGCTCCTGCTTGCGAAAGTCCAGCAGCTCGGTGATGAGTTCGCGCAGCTGTATGCTGTTCTTGTAGATGCTCAACACTTTATTGTATATGCCGGGTGTGAAGTTCTGCAGTCTCATCAGCGTCTCCACCTGCGCCACGATGAGGGTGAGTGGCGTGCGGAACTCGTGCGAAATGTTGGTGAAGAAGCGCAGCTTCGACTGGTTGAGGGCCTCGACGTCGCGGATGTGCTTCTGTTCGTATTTCAGCGATTCGCGCAGCTTTATTCTGGTCTTATAGGTTCGTACCAGATACCACAGCAAAGCAGAGGTCACCACGAAGTAGGCAAGGTAGGCCAGCGGCGTCTTGTAGTAGGGTGGCAACACTCTGATGGTGAGGCTCACCTGCCGGCATACGCTCTCGTCTCTGCCGGCTCCGGGCTTGATGAGGAGCTTGTAAGTGCCTGCGTTCAGGTTGGTGTAGGTTATGTTGTTCAGGCCGCGGGTGCTGTTCCAGTCGTCTGAAAATCCCTCCAGCTTGTAGATGATTTCGTCCTTATTGGCTGCCACGTAGTTGGATGTGGCGAACTCGATGCTGAACATGGACTGGTCGGCGTTGAGCGTAATCTCGGGGGTGAAGCAGAGGGCTTTCGGCAAGATGCCGGTGTGGTCTCCCACGCGTATCTCCGTGCCGTTCACGATGAGCCTCGAGAGGATAATTTTGTAAGGCTTCGGTGTGAAGTTCAGTTCTTTCTCGTAGAAAGAAATCATGCCTTGCGTGCTGCCGAGGAATATTTCGCCGTCGTGCGTGACGCAAAGCGCGTTCTCGTTGACGGCCGTGAGCGGAAATCCATTCTCGGCGCTGTAGTTTCTGAATCGTTTGCTTTGGCTGTCGAAGATGGAGAACCCCTCGTTGGTGATGAGCAGCAAGCGTCCGCTTACGGGAGACTCGCGGGTTTGGTAGATACAGTCGCTGGCGAGTCCGTTCTTCACTTGGTCGAAGTTCTCGAAGTCGTCTCCTTCGGGGCAATAGAGGTCTAACCCGCTGCCCGATGTAGAGAACCACAGGTTTCCCTTGCTGTCTTGCGTGATGTTGTTCACGTTGTTGTTGCTGATGCTGCGGGGGCGTTGCGGGTCGTGGCGGTAGTTGGTCAGCCGTCCGCTGTCGAACCGGTAGCTGAACACTCCCTCGCCGGTGGCGGCTATCCAGAGCGTCCCTTTATCGTCGAAGGCAATGTCGGCCACCATCTTGATGCTTCGTCCCTCCTTGCTGTCGCGGAAGAGTTGGCGGCACTTTCCGTTGGCAGGGTCGAAGAGGCAGATGCCGTTTTGCGTGGCCACAAGGAGTTTGTCGCCATAGGGAGCGATGTCTCGAACGATGTCCGAAGGCAGTGTTTCCGGATTTCCCTGCTCCATGCGGTAATGCGCAAAGCGTCCCGAACGGATGTCCAGCCTGTCCAGTCCGCCCAGATGGGTTCCTATCCAGATAATCTGGCGTGAAGCGTCGTAATAGAGTGCCTTGACGTTGTTCTGCGAGAGGCTGTTGGGTCCGTCTCCGGGGCGGAACCACTTGAATTGGCGGGTAAGGCGGTTGTAGTGGTTCAGCCCTCCCCCTTCGGTGCCTATCCAGAGATTTCCGTCCTTGTCTTCCACGGTGCGCCCCACCACGGGGTTGCTCAACCCCTCCTTCTCGGTGGACGAGTAGGTATAGCGCGTGTATATCTCGTATTCCGGGTTGAAGTAGTTGACGCCGCCGAAGTAAGTACCCAGCCAGAGGGTGCCCTGATTGTCCTTGACGATGCACCAGATGGAAGAGTGCGTCAGGCCGTCGCTTTGCGCGTCGCCGGCGGCATGGTTCTGAAACTGTCTCGTACGCTTGTCGTAGCGGTTCAGTCCGTTGAAGGTTCCTATCCATATATTGCCCAGATTGTCCTCGCAACATGCCCTGACAAAGTTGGACGAGAGGCTGTGCGGGTGGTTGGCTTCGTAGGTGAAGGTCTCGATTGTTCCGTCGGCCTTTACATGGTGCAGCCCTTCTTCCCAACTGCCTATCCAGAGTTCGCCTCGACTGTCGCAGTAGATGCTGGTGATGTTTCCTTTCGGGATGGGGCGGGTCAGGGTTTTGTCGGCCAAGTCAAGGCGATAGACGCCGTGGGCTGTCGTTCCCATCCACAGGCATCCCCGGTCGATGTGCATGCAGAATACTTCGAGGTTGTTTCCCGCCAGTTGATAGTAGAGGTCGAAGTTTCCTGTCTGCTCGTTGTAGCGGTATATCTCGTTCTTCTTCCCTATGAAAAGGGCGTCGTTGTAGTAGATGCTGTTGATGTTTCCTTGCAGCAGGGTGGTGAACCGTTGTGTGGCAAGGTTGAACTCGGCGACGCCTTCGGTGCAGAGCAGGTAGATTTTTCCGTTGCGGTTGCCGGCCAGACGGAGCACGGTGTTGCAGAAGAGGCTGTAGGGGTCGTTCTTCCGCAGTTTGTAGGTTTGTACCTCTTTGCCGTCGTAGCGGTTCAGTCCCTCGCGGGTGGCTATCCACAGCGCGCCGTTCTCGTCGATGTAGAGGCTGTTCACGGAAAACTGAGACAATCCGTCGTCGGTAGTCAGGTGATTGAAGGAGATGTTCTGCCCTTGCACGGTTGTGGCAATGCTATTCGCCAAAACGACCAATAGCAGGCGGAGGATAAACTTTCGCACTTTTCGGATGATTTTTGAGGTTTCTGTCACAAATATAGTTAGTTTCCATGCCGGAAGACTCGTTTACCTCGCTGTTTTTTAAGTTTGTTTCTGCTTAAATGTATATTTTTGTATGCTCACCGGACGATTCTTGCCTTTCGGTATGAGACTAAGGGAGTATCTTTGTCAAACAATTAACGAACTATCATCATGAAAGACCTTCTATCTATCGTATCTCATTTTCATCTGAAAGGTACCGTGGAGGCTATCAAGCCACTGGGTACCGGGTTGATTAACGACACGTATAAAGTGACCACCGCCGAGGCGGATGCCCCGGACTATGTATTGCAGCGCATCAACCACGCCATCTTCCGCAACGTGGAGATGTTGCAGCACAACATCGAAGCCGTGACCCGACACATCCGCCGGAAACTGGAAGCGCAGGGCCAGACGGACATCGAGCGCAAGGTGCTGCGCTTCCTGCCTGCCGACACGGGCAAGACCTACTGGCACGACGGCGAAAACTACTGGCGGGTGATGGTCTTCATCCCCCGAGCCAAGACGTACGAAACCGTCAACCCCGAGTATTCCTACTGTGCCGGAACGGCCTTCGGACATTTCCAGGCAATGCTGGCCGACATCCCCGACACGTTGGGCGAAACCATCCCCGACTTCCACAACATGGAGTTCCGCCTGAAGCAACTCCGCGAGGCCGTGGCTGCCGATGCCGCCGCAAGAGTGAAGGAGGTGAGCCCGCTGCTCGAAGAACTGGAGAAGCGTGCCGAAGAGATGTGCAAAGCCGAACGCCTGCACCGCGAGGGAAGCCTGCCCAAACGCGTCTGCCACTGCGATACGAAGGTGAACAACATGATGTTCGACGAAGACGGAACAGTACTTTGCGTCATCGACCTGGACACGGTGATGCCCAGCTTCATCTTCTCCGACTACGGCGACTTCCTCCGTTCCGCCGCCAACACCGGAGCGGAAGACGACACGAACCTGGCCAACGTGAACTTCAACACGAACATCTTCCGCGCCTTTACTAAAGGGTATCTGGAGTCGGCCAAAAGCTTCCTCCTGCCCGTCGAGACCGAGAACCTGCCCTACGCCGCAGCCTTGTTCCCCTACATGCAGTGCGTGCGCTTCCTGGCCGACTACATCAACGGTGACACTTATTACAAAATCCGCTATCCGGAACACAACCTCGTGCGGGCCAAAGCGCAGTTCAAACTGCTGCAAAGCGTGGAAGAGCATACGCCGGAGATGAAAAGCTTCATCGCGTCATGTATCTGAAGAAGTATCTTACAATGGCAGTGGCGGCGGCATGCTGTGTGATGCCGCTCTCTGCCATCAATCCTCAAAAAAGCAATATGAAAGAGTTAAGCGTGAAGAAGGTAAGCGCGGCAAACATTCCCGTAGAGTCGGTGCCCGCCCTTATGGATAAAGAGAAAGTGGCTTTTCAGCCCATCAATACGGTGAATTGGAAGGCTTTCCCCTATCGCCCCGACGTGGAGTTCCGCATGGCCTATACACAGGATGCGCTCTTGCTCCACTTCAAGGTGCGGGAAGAGAGCGTACGTGCCGTGGCAGGACATGACAACGGACCGGTCTGGGAGGATGCCTGTGTGGAGTTCTTCTCCATCCCCGCCGATGACGGAGTGTATTATAACATGGAGTGCAACTGTGCGGGCACGCTGCTGGTAGGTGCAGGCTCGGGCCGCGCCAACCGCCGGCACGCCCCGCAGGAAGTGATGGACAAGGTGCAGCGCTGGTCTTCGCTGGGTCGCGGCAGCTTCGAGGAGCGCACGGGCGAGTGCAGTTGGGAGGTGGCACTGGTGATTCCTTACACCACTTTCTTCCTGCATCACATCACCTCGCTGGAGGGCAAGAATATCCGCGCCAACTTTTACAAGTGCGGCGACAAGTTGCGTACCCCGCATTTTCTGTCTTGGAATCCCATCGAAGTGGAGAAACCCGACTTCCACCGTCCGGAGTTCTTCGGGTGGCTGAAGATGGAATAGGACGCTACATAATCAGGTTCTTCCTGATGGAGAACTTCACGATGGCCATGGCGCTGATGGAGGTCAGCGGCAAGTCCATCGGGTCGTGGTGCGAGTTGTAACTCACCAGGCGGATGCAGTCCGGTTGCTCCGAACGGTTGACGTACTTCACGGCAAGGTATTCGTCTCCGCCCAGGTTGAAGGAAACCAGGTACATCTCCCCGTAGATGACGTCGATGAAGCTCTGGATGGACTTGAAGCCCACGATGTCGCCCGACTTCAGGATGGGATACATCGAGTCGCCGGACACGTAGAGGGCACCGTCACAAGCCGGAATGTTGGGAATCATGATCTTTCCCAGTGCATATTGCGGACGGTCTTCGAGCATGGTCTTGAGGTTGGCGGCGGCGGAGATGTCGTAGAGGGTCACACTGCGGTCATCTACGGCCTCGGTTGTTTTCGGGTTGTGTATGATTTCCAGTTCGCCTTGCACCAGTTCGTTTTCTATATGCTTCGTACGATTGGATATTTTCCCCTTGCCTGTCAGCAACCAGTTGTAATCCACATGCTTCAGCTTGCCCAACACCAGCGGGAAGTCGATACTGTTTCGTGCCACCCAGTTGCTCAGGGTAGAGCGCGATATGCCCAGCCAAGCGGCCAGTTGCGCGTCGGTGCGGAAGTCCATCACCAGCTTGGCGCGCTTCACGATGTCTGCGGCGCAGAACATCAAGTCTTTGTCATTGCTCATCTTTTCTATGCTTTTTACGGAGGTTTACCTCTATTCCATTATCTTCCATTCCCCTATCGTCCGGCTGGCACTGTCGAAGTTCACTCCTACCTTCACCACTTTGCGCCCTTCGGCCTTGTAAGGGATGGCATATTGCTTGCTCTCGATTTGTGCCAGCGCCTCTTCGGCCGTCCCGTCGAACTTGAACTCGAAGACGTAGACGGCATCTTTCAGCCTCACCACCACATCGGCACGGCCCACAGCACTCTTCACCTCGGCGTCCACGTACTGCCCCATGAGGCGGAACAGCAGGTAGAACACGGTCTGATAGTGCTTCTCCGTCTTGTTCTCCAAGTCGTGTGGGATGGAGGCGAAGAAAGAGCGTGTGCGCTCCAGACAGCTCTCAAGGTCGCCCTTGCGTAAATCGCGGATGAAAGACACCACGTAGAAGGTGCTGTTCTCGCCCGGCAGGTGCACGTAAGCGGGCAGCAGCGACTCGATGAAGCCTTTGCGGACTTCGCCGTTGGGATAGGCCAGCCGGTAAATGCGGAAGTCGGGGTCGTAGTCCTTGATGGTGAGGTAGCCGCTCTGGTAGAGCACGGGCACGGGGCTGGTGATGCGCTCGGTGGGGGCGTCGAACTGCTCGTCGGTGGCCTCGATGCCTTCGAGGGAGCGGATGTCGAAATCGGCCTCGCGGAGCAGGTCTATCAGGAAGGTGGGCGTGCCGGTGGAGAACCAGAAGTTTTTGTATTCCTTGACATTGAAGGCATTGAAGAGGCTGAAGGGGTTGTAGATGTCTTCGCACTGCTTGCTGAAGTGATAGCCGTCGTACCGGCGTTTCAGGTGCGCACAGGCCTCTTCGTAGGTCTCGCCGTTGGCTTGGGCCATCCGCTCGATGTCGGGCTTCAGTACGGTGAGCAGCTCGTTCTCGGTGATGCCGCACAGCGCGCTGAAGTCGTCGCGCATGCTGATGTTCTGCAGGTTGTTCAGCTCGCTGAAGATGCTCATCTGGCTGAACTTGCTGATGCCCGTGATGAAGAGGAAGCGGAGATATTGGCCCAGCCCCTTCAGCGGACTGAAGAACTTGCGCATCTCGGTGCGGAGTTGTTGCTGCAGGGCAACGTCCGAATTGCTGTCCAGCAGTGGGGCGTCGTACTCGTCAATCAGCACCACGACAGGCTTTCCCGTCTGTTTGTACGCACGCATCAAGATGCCTTGCAGACGGGCGGCAGGCGTTTCTTCGCTTTCATTCTTCCCATATTCTTCTTCCCATCGGGAGAGGAACAGGTTCAGTTGTTCCGTCAGTTCGGAGACTTCGGTGTACTTCGTCAGGCTGAAATCGATGTGCAGCACAGGGTAGGCGTCCCACTCCTGCTCCAGCCGCTCCAT
>CAUUOT010000034.1:0-8171 GCA_963546815.1 uncultured Bacteroides sp. | reverse complement strand
GCACTGGACTTGTGGTGAAGACTATATCCTCCAGTTGCAGCAGACTGGCCAGACCCGATGAAAAGAAAAACCCCGCTTCGCGATAGCGCATCGAGAAGCGGGGGCCTTTTATCTTCATAAAAGTGGTTACGTAATTATGACTAACTAATTCATTCAAATCTGATGTTGCAAAGATAAGGCGCCGGCCCATGACACACAATCCCTTAAATTAGGTATATTGGAAGGAGGCAGTCATCATAATTAGGTAAGAATGCCTGAATATCAAGCATTGGCATAGCTGTGCATGCCGCCCAAGAGGTAATTCACTCCCCAATAAGTCATCAGCACCGTGAGGAAACCGGCAATCATGTAGAAGTGGAAGAACAGAGGCCTCCTGAAAACGCGCAGGCTATGCGCATGGAAGGCCGCCCCGTAGACCATGAACGTGATCAGCGCCCACACCTCCTTCGGGTCCCACGCCCAATAGCGCCCCCACGAGGCGTTTGCCCAAACGGCGCCGATGAAGATGCCCGCACCCAAAAAGAAGACCGCCGGGTAGAGCAACAGGCGACTGAGCAGCATCAACTTCCGTGCGGAACGGCGAAGGCAGAAGGCCAGCACTCCGTTCAGCATCATAAAGGCGAACAAGGCGTAGGACATCATGATGAGCGATACGTGCGTGCTGAGCCAAGGCGAAACGAGCACGGGCATCAAGGGCGTTATCTGCGGATTCATCTGTCCCAGATAGGAAACCAGCAAGGCAAAGCCGGACAACAGGAAGCCGAAAGGCAGCGTAAACGGGAAACGCCGGCGGAACAGCAAGGCCAGAAACAGCGTACACAAGGCCATGAACTGCATGGTCTCGTAACCATTGCTCAGCGGGATGCGTCCGCCGACATACCACCGCAAGCCATATCCGAAGAGCTGAAAAAGAAAAGCCGCATAAAGTACGACGGTAAGGCAAGTCTGTATCAACCGCGCGGAGCAGCGGGTGGACATTCGTCCCGCCGAACGGCCCAGAGCGTTATAAAGCAAATAGAAGAACGACAACAAGCCTATCGTCAAGTTAAACATGAAAAGCAGCTTGCTGAAAGGGATGCAGTTGTAGAGCAACTCGGCACGTATGCGAGTATCTGAAATCGGCTGCACACTCCCGTCTACGGGCAGGGGGCGAATCAGCGTGCCGTTCTGAAGCATCAATATCAATCCCACTTTCTCGTCTGCTTCGACCACCGCTTTCTCCAGAGGGGTCATCTTCCGGTGTTGTTCCCCGCTCCCTCTCCAAAGTTCTTGCAGGCGGTAGGTTTTCCCGTCGAACAAATCGGTAAGGCGGGCGTACGATGTCTCAAGATGAAGCAGACGACGAAGTTCCGCACTCTTTATGTAAATCATCGGTTCGTTCTGCCAAACTTCCGGCCGCAGAAGCCATCCGCCTATCACCTGTTCGGGCGTCAGGCCACCGTAAGAGGACTTTCCGGTGAGCTTCAATACAAAGTCGCGCGCCAGCGTATTGAAAGGAGCCACCCGGTCGTGATAAATCACTTGCTTGTAAGCGAGGCTGTCTGCCCGGCTACGTGCCAGTACCGGCAGACTCCTCTTCTGCGCCTGCACGGCTCCTGCCAGAGAGAGCAAAAGACAGACCAGCATTCCTCCTTTCCTCAGCAACGGATGCTTGAGCAACCTCCGAAATCCTCCTCTGCGGCTGAAAAGCACCCAAAGCATGGAAAGACCCAGCAAAACATATCCCAGATACGTCAGCCTTATGCCCCAAGGGTCATAATTGACCGTCAACCAACTGCCCTTCATATCTTCGTCGAACGAAGACTGATAGAAACGAAATCCATCACGGGCAAAGATGCGATTCATGGATATTGGCGGGGCATTGTGAATATAACTGATGTAGTCGGCTGGGGCGTCCGTACCAGGATAATACTCAATCCGGAAGCTGTCCAAACGCAACGTGAAGGGCAGCTCAATCGGCAGTCCGCTGTCTTGATCCACATAACTGTTCACGTCACTGTCCACTATGAGGTGTACATGTCCTTTCTTGCCATAGAAGAACGTAATGATGGCTCCGGCCAAAATCACAAGGAAGGAACCATGCAACAACAAAACAGGAAGATGCCGCCACAACCGCCTCCTCAGAAGCACGGCAAGCGTCACCGCGGCAAGTGCTCCCCATAGACAACAAAACCAAGCCGTATGGTAAACATGCTTCTCTGCAAAGTCTGTACTGTATTTTTGCTCGATAAATGTAGTAACAGCCAATACCGCTACCAGACAAACATATAAAACTACGAGAAACTTCTTCAAAAGACCGTTGTTCATCGACTGCACGCTATTTGTTCAAAAAGGAGCAAACTCTCTGTTCACAAGAGGTCTGACACCCATGCATTCCATTTCTATCAGCCAGCCTGACCTGCAGACCGGGGCATTCACAAACACCTTCGGGACAGCAGGGAAACTCTTGTCGTACATTCCCTTTACAACCATATAGTCGGCAATATCACGCAAATAGACAATCATCTGTCCCATATCATCGAAAGTACAATCCGCTTCTTTCAGCAATGCCTCCACATTCTCCCACATACGCTCCGTTTGCTTGCGGATATCTCCGGGATACACCACCTCACCCTTATTATTGATGCTTGCCGTACCGGAGATAAACACGTGGCGACGGTCGCCGTAATCCACATACGTGCCGCGCTCGAAGCTGACGCCGTATTCGTAAGTAGGATTCAGATGAGTGGGCGCATACAGGTAATGAACCTGCCCGGCTTTCAGACCATCTATGGCATACGTGTCCATCTGCACCATCACCTTCGGGTCAGCCTGACGCCCACCGATTCCCGTACTGGCGATGTAATGAGTGTGTTCCGTCAGGTTCTGCGTAACAAACACCTCGTTGCGCGCTTTCACCACTCCGGCATAGTTGACATCCACGTTCTGCACAAAGAACCACGTACGTATGCAGTTGTCGGCCAGTTTGCAGCCCTGCTCCATCAGTTGCATCACATAGTCGTTCAGTAAAAGGCGAGTCTGATACTCCGAATTGGCCGCGCGGTTAAAAGCTCCGCCTAACCAAAGATGACGGTAACCACCGTGATTTACCTCGAACAAACCACTGTGAAGCACCTGTGTGCGGACATCGGTCATCAGGTAAGCCCAAAGGGCGACTTTCGTTCCATCCAACGGCGGCTGCTCTACAAAAGAGAGCGCACAGTCCGAATTTTCTGTCGTAAGTGCCAGCAACACATCCGTCTGATTGGCGGCATCGCTCAGAAAGTATCGTTTGAAGACGGCTACGGCACCATGCAACTCATTCTCTCGTAACCGGAAGTAGGCGTCCGTCACCGCATTCAGCTGTTCTTCATAAGTAGCTTCCGGGTGCGTAGCGTGAATCATGACGTGATATTCCGATACTCCGCCTTTTACCTCGTACTTGAAGATTTCCGTGACGGTATTGTTTGATTGGTCAGCCTGCTGTTTCTTGTTACTCATAATCATTGAAAAGATTATATCTTATTTACTTTGATAAGAGAGTCTTTTCTTTCTCCAACGCTCCATTGTTTATCCACGCGTCAATCAAGGTCAGCTTATCCGGTTCTCCGGACAATATGTCCAGATGGCCGTGAGTGTCATATCCCTCTTTGTTCAGCACCAGATGCAGATAACTTTCCTCGGCATTGCCGGGTTTGACGCGCAAACTGTCCGGGTTGATGACAGAAGGTACATTCACAAGTCCCGCATAACTCTTTCCTTCGGTTAAGTACAATCCCCTTGCGGCAAAAGTACTGACTCCATGACATGCGATGCACCGATTGTTGAACACCTTCTGAACAGCGGCATACATGGCGACATTCATACCCCCCACATTCATGAAGAGGGTGTCGGAAGTCGCCTTTATCGCCTCCTTGTCCAATGTATAGAAGTCAGCTATGCTACGGCGCAAGCGATCAATCGCACAGAGCCGTAAAGAAGTCACATTTTCAGGAATGCCAGACAAGATCAGTTGAACGGGCGCCCCCTCTGAAATTGTCAAGAGAGACTTGGACACAACCGGATAGCTATCTCCCTCTTCAAACCCGGCCAGCACGACATCATATCCCGATGCCCAACTGTTGATGCCGCTGATTGTTCCTGTCAGTTTCACCACACGTCCTTTCGGTGTCACCACCACTTCTTTCTCATGGATGCGGCCTTCGTCGCATGAAGAAAGAAGCACGGCGGAGATCCAATAAGCAGCAAAGAAAATAAAATTCTTCTTCATAAGCATCATCTTTTCCACTGATATTTTCAGAAAGTGTACTGAAGCATGACGGTTGCACAGTGCGTAGCCAGTCCGAGGTTGTCGTTGTCACGGTCGAGCTGCGTGTCGTGCCCCCAACGGGCCACATACTGATACATGGCCTGCAACTTCAGGTTGCATCCTTTGAAGAAGTAGTTCATTCCTACGGCTGGCATATTGAGGAACCCGTCATCATCCGTTCCGTTACGGTTGAAGACATCATAGCGCAGAGCAAGCTGCGTACGGGGAGCGACAAAATAACCGCCTTGCACATACCCGCCAAGATAGTAGTATTTCCGGTGTATCTTCTGGCGTTTTGTAAAACCTACATTCATGTAATACGCCTCGGCAGCCAGATAAAGCTTGTTCTTCAGCATGGCAAACTCCAGACCTACCCGTGTGTCGTTCGTACTCTCGTTTTCACTCTCCACATTGATAGAGCCGGACACGCCGAACAGAATCTTATCTTCGTGCAGGCGGTTGGGATTGCCTTGTGTGGAAGGCATCACACCTTTGGGCATATACGTCAGACGTCCGGCATAGAGCAGAGACGGGATGTGCCAGTCGTCACTGAAAGTCTTTGTAGAGGTATTTACGGAAGCTCCCGTCCCATTGAACAGGCCCGCTTCATAGCCGAACTTGTCGGCAAGCAGTCCATGAATTTCCACACCCAAGTCAAAGCCTGTACCTATGTTCGGGGTGACGGCATTCAAAGAGTGAGGCAGGATGACGGGCGATGTCAACGAAAGAGGCAGGCGCGGAAGAAGCGTTTCGCCCAGCGTCGTCAGGTAGGCATGCGAAAAGGGGGTCTTGAATTTTCCCACCCGGACAGCCAATTGCTTATTCATCTGCACGTCGAACCATGCCTGTTGAAGCAAAGCGCCGCCACCGGCAGCCGCATTGATGGAAAGATTGAAAGCCACCTTTCCGAAAGCCTTGCCCGTGAATCCCAGCACGGCATAAGGAATGGAGAAGCCTGAGTTGGCCACGTTATCCTGGTTGTATGCCTTGTCCAACCCTTCATCGTCATACCAGTTGAAATTGGCGGAAGTCTGTACTAACAAGTAAGGTTTGAAAACGAAATCTCCCTTCTTGGTTTCGATGGTAAATCCTTCACGTCCCGCCAACGATACTACACCGTTATCTGTATCTTCTTCGTGTTGCGCCATGACACTCAATGGCATCATCATCGTCAGTACAACTCCTATTATCAAATTCTTCATTGTTACTCTTCTGTTTGTATAAATTGTTATTAAAGTGATTTCAAGAAAGCAATCAGTGCGTCGCGGTCTTTCTTACTCATGTTCTTGAATAAATTTTTGGAGGCCTCGCCTTCGCCCCCGTGCCACATGATGGCTTCCACAAAATTGCGGGCGCGGCCGTCGTGCAGGAAGTAGGTGTGCCCGTTTACCCTTTCCTGAAGGCCGATGCCCCACAGCGGAGTGGTTCGCCATTCGTTTCCACGGGCCAAGCCGCTCACATAGTTATCGTTCAGTCCCACGCCCATAATCTCCGAGCCCATGTCGTGGAGCAGGTAGTCGGAATAAGGGTGGATGGTCTGGCTGCCTAACCACGGCAGTTGCGTTCCGTTCAGCAAAGTAGTGCCGCGCGGTTTGGTGTGCAGCGTGGTCACATGGCACAAGTGGCATTTTGCCTTATAGAAGTTCTGCTCGCCCTTGATGACTTCCGGGTCGTTCACATTGCGGCGGGCAGGTACACTGAGGCTTTGCAGATACATGTCCACATTTTCCATGTCTTCCGTCGATACGTCCAGACGGTCATACGCCAACCCCATCATGCTGCCTTGATTCACCTGAGCCTGCCCTTCGCATATTTCTTCGGGATAACGGCTGTTGGTCACGCCCATATCGCTGGAGAAACCAAGTTCTACCGTGAGGTCGGCATGCTGTGCCTTGTTGCCCGACAGACCCAAGCTCCTGACTCCCCTTTCCATGATGTAGTTGCAGCGTCCGCTGATGCCGTATTCCGGGTAGTTGCTCTTGGCTGCAAGCGCCTCTATTTCCTTGGGGTCGAGCGCCATCATTTGTCCCATGCCTACATGACGAAGAGGGATGCGCACCGTGCAGAAGAGGTCTTCAGGTCGGATGCTGTCGGCATACCACTCGGTAATCTTGTAGGTGGGTTTACAGAGTTCATATTCTTCGCCGTCGGGGAATCTGAACTTCTCATACGTATATTCCACTTTCAGCTTGCCTTCAGCCTTTACGCCGTAAATGGCCTGGTCGTGGAGTACCCGTCCGTAGTCTTGGAAGAAAGCGCCGTTCTTGCGCGTGATGTAAACCAGCATGGAAGAGAAACCGGTACTGCCCGAGCCTCCCTCCGTCCATAACGTGGGTTTGGTGCGGCCGGCATTGCGATGGCAACTGCCACAGGAGTAGCCCGCATAGACCGGGCCCAAACCTCCACCCATGCCATTGTCGCTTGTGCGGACATCGTCATACAGTCTGTCTCCCATGTTGAAGCGGTGGTCATAGATACCCGTTATCCAGTCGGAAGGTGTATCAAAAGCAATGGAGGAGCTCAGGAAATTGGTTGCAGTCCCGGCAGACAAGGCAAATCCCGAGGGAACTTCTATGTCCTGCGCCTCGATGCCGTCGTCGTCACAGGCACTGAAAGCCAACAAACCCGAAAGGAGAAATGAATATTTGAAGATTTTAATCATCATACATTAGTCACTTTATGAAAACAAAAGATACAAACACAGCAAAAGTAAAGGAAGGATTATCTTAATCCGACCCTTACTTTCATTTTTTTCAAGAGAAGGCAGTTACTTGATTACTCGAGCCTTCCCATCCTTGAATACGAGGAACTCCAATGTGTGGAAGCCACGCAAAGACTGTTTTTTGCTATCTTCTCATCCTTTTCATCGTATTCGCCGGTCCAGTCAAGGTCACCGAAGCTGGCTCTTTCCAATACCTGAACGATACCTGCCTGATCCAATGGCCAGCTGTCCATATTAGGGTCGAGTCCTCTGTCGGCTACGGGGCCGAACAAGAATGCCTCACTGGTTTCCCACGGTTCACGAGCCACCAACCATTGTGCGGCGCACGCATTCATAGCGGCTTGTGACGGTGCCTTTTGGAAAGCCACCACAGCTTCGTAAAGCTTCGTGTTCTCTCTCTTCAAATCGGCATAAGTAGGCAACACCACCACATCTACATAATCTGTGACGACAGGCTTCAAGACCTCTTCGGACAATTTTGCGGCGGCAGGTTTCAATTTACTCTTCAAGATCTCCGCCAATGCCTGACAAGCTTTCGACGCTTCCCGTGCCTCAGCACTTGCGATGTTATTGCGGAAAGGAGCAGGAATAGCCCAGATCTTATCGGCTGCATTCGTTATGGCATTCTTCACTTCGGTGTCCAAAGCCGTATTGACTGCGGCAATGGCCTTGGAAAGCGACTTCTCGCTGATGCTTCCATTGCGAGTGCCATAATAGGCATTGCGGATAGAATAAATATTATTGCGATAGTCTTCGCGAGAGTGCCAGCTATACCAAGATTCCACGGCATACAAAGCCTTCTCGGTCTTTCCATCGACGTATAAATCATACGGGTCGCCGATTTTGGCGCCTCCTACTTCATTGGCAATATCCCAACATCCGTCGATAAGGTCCTCTACCGATTTCCCGAAAGTATTTCCTTCTGCAACGGGATTCTTAAACAACTCGGCATAAGGTTTCCCTCCTTTATAAGATTTACTCCAGTCATCGTACAAGTCGTTTGCATCTTGCTGCAAGCGCAGAGCTACCTGCACCATATACTTGCCCCAGTTTTCGGCATTCGCACTTGAATAGTCGATATTCGCAATCTTCGTGTATTCGCTTTCATTGTCGTCACTGCCACAAGACACGGTTGTGAAGGACAGTCCCAAAGCGAGGGAC
>CAUUOT010000033.1:0-8222 GCA_963546815.1 uncultured Bacteroides sp. | reverse complement strand
GGACGGCACTCCATACTAAAGGCCTCTCCCCCGGCCCCTCCCCCATAGGGAGGGGCCAGGGGAATGGAACAAACGTACGTATGTCAGTCTCGGGACATACGTACGTTTTTTACTGAGGAACTGTCGTCTGATTCATTTTCGTCTCACGGATGCCTTTTTCGGGAGAGACGTGACAACATCATAAATCTTCTTTGCTTTCCCGCGCCGCGGCGAAGTAAGGAGAAGGGAATGGAAAAGAGAAGGAGGAACAACGGTCGTCTGTCGTTCCTGAGTTTGTGAAGGCATGCTAAAAAGGCTTGCCTTTGCTGTGTTCTACCCGGAAATGGTATACTTTTGCAGGCGGTGGAGGCTTTTTGCCCGCCCAAGCGGCATGGACCGCGAAACGAAGAGGACGATAAACGAACGATATATCCGAATGATGGACAGACGCGCGAACCGAGTATTGGTGGGCATAAGCGGGGGCATGGACAGCACCGCTGCCTGCCTGATGCTGAAGGAACAAGGCTACGAGATAGCAGGCCTTACCATGTGGGTGTGGGGAGACGAACCCACGGAAGCCCGCAGGCTTGCCGAAAGTATGGGCATCGAGCACCATGTGGCAGATGAGCGCGAATGCTTTCGTCGGGTCATCGTGCAGAATTTTATCGATGAATACCGTGCGGGGCGCACCCCCAACCCGTGCGTGATGTGCAACCCGCTATTCAAATTCCGCCTCCTGACAGAGTGGGCAGACAGGCTGGGATGCATGTATGTCTCTACCGGACATTATACCCGTCTGGAAGAACGGAACGGCAAGGTTTACATCGTTGCAGGAGATGACGAAAAGAAAGACCAGTCTTATTTCCTTTGGCGGCTGGGGCAGGACGTCTTGAAGCGATGTATCTTCCCGCTGGGCACTTACACCAAAGTGCAGGTGCGCCACTATCTGTGCGACAAGGGCTATACGCTCAAGACCGAAGAGGGCGAGAGCATGGAAGTGTGCTTCGTCAAGGGAGACTATCGGGACTTCCTGCGCGAGCATTCGCCGGAGATAGACCACGAGGTGGGAGCGGGGTGGTTCGTCGATTCCGAAGGTGTGAAGCTGGGCGAGCACAAAGGTTTTCCCTATTACACCATCGGGCAGCGTAAGGGACTGGAAATAGCTCTGGGCAAACCAGCCTATGTCTTGAAAATAAATCCGCAGAAGAACACCGTCATGCTGGGAGATGCCAAACAGCTGAAGACCGAATATATGCTGGCCGAGCAGGAAAATGTGACGGATGAGGACGAGTTCTTCGATAGCGAGGAACTCACGGTACGCATCCGCTACCGCAGCAAACCTATTCCTTGCAAGGTGAAGCGTCTGGAAGACGGGCGTTTGTTAGTCCATTTTCTGTCCGAGGCGTCCGCCATCGCCCCGGGGCAGTCTGCCGTATTCTACATCGGCAATCGGGTGGTAGGCGGCTCGTTCATCGCCTCGCAGCGGGGCATCGGGATGTATATTGCAGGAAGTAATCATGAAGCATGAATATATGAGGAGATTCTTTTTTCTTTTGACTTTCGTTCTGATTGCAGTCTGGGCATTAGCTCAACAAGACACTTTGAAGTTTCGTGTCAGCCTGAAGGACAAGGCCGCTACGGCATATTCATTGAAATGCCCCGAAGCTTTCCTCTCTGAAAAGGCCATTGCGCGCCGCCGGAGGCAACACTTGCCGATAGATTCTACGGACTTGCCCGTGTGTCGTAAGTATGTGGACGAGATTCGCCGTCAAGGAGTGAACATCGTCGTGACAGGCAAGTGGGAGAACTTCGTCACTGTGTCTTGTAACGATTCGCTGCTGATGAAACGTGTCGCCGCATTGCCTTTTGTCAGCCGGACGGAGAAAGTTTGGACATCTCCCGCAGGAAACGAACCGTTCATGGGCACAAAGCGCGATTCCGTGCTAAACCACCTCCCGACGGTGCATCCTGACAGTATTTATGGACCTGCCATTCATCAAATACGTTTGAGCAATGGCGATAAACTGCACGAAGCAGGCTTCAGGGGGCAGGGGATGACGATTGCCGTCATCGACGCCGGCTTCCATAATGCAGACCGGATTACAGCCATGCGTAACATCCGCATCTTGGGTACGAAAGACTTTGTAAATCCAGAAGCCGACATCTATGCCGAGAGCAGTCACGGCCTGATGGTGCTTTCGTGCATCGGCATGAATCGTCCCGGCATAATGACCGGTACGGCTCCGGAGGCATCTTTCTGGCTGCTGCGCAGCGAAGACGAGTATTCCGAGCATCTGGTGGAGCAGGATTATTGGGCTGCCGCTGTGGAGTTTGCCGACAGTGTGGGCGTGGATGTCATCAATACCTCGTTGGGCTATTATGCTTTTGACGATAAATCGAAGAACTATACCTATCGTGATTTGGATGGGCATCGGGTACTTATGTCGCGTCAGGCATCACGCGTGGCAGATAAAGGCATGGTGCTGGTGTGCAGTGCGGGTAATTCCGGCGCCGGCTCGTGGAAGAAAATTACTCCTCCCGGCGACGCGGAGCATGTGCTCACGGTGGGTGCAATAGACAGGAATGGAGTATTGGCTCCGTTCTCTTCCGTAGGCAATACGGCGGATAACCGAGTGAAGCCAGACGTTGTGGCACTTGGCTCGGAAGCCGACGTGATAGGTACGGACGGCAATCAGGCAAAGGCCAACGGGACTTCTTTCGCTTCGCCGATCATGTGCGGCATGGTTGCTTGTTTGTGGCAGTCTCGTCCCGGACTGACAGCGAAAGAGGTAATTGAACTTGTACGTAAGTTGGGCGACCGTGCCGATTTCCCGGATAATATTTATGGATATGGGGTACCCGACTTTTTATTGAAGAAAAGAGATGAGTGAAAGTAACTATCCCCCTTCCTGCGGAGAAGAGGGACAGGAGAGAGAAGATGTCTTTTCCCTCTATTCCCTGAACCTGCTGGTGCGTCGCAGCATGGAACAAAGTCTACCCGATGAGTACTGGGTGCAGGCTGAGTTGAGCGATGTGCGCGTCAATAGTTCCGGGCATTGCTACTTGGAGTTCATACAGAAAGACCCTCGCGGCAACAGTCTGATAGCTAAAGCAAGGGGAACCATCTGGTCGAATGTCTTCCGGCTTCTGAAGCCTTACTTCGAGGAAGCCACGGGGCAGGCTTTCGTCTCCGGTATCAAAGTCTTGGTACAGGTCACCGTCAGCTTTCACGAACTCTATGGCTACAGCCTGATTGTGCAAGATATAGACCCTACTTATACCTTGGGCGACATGGCGTTGCGTCGTAGGGAAATCTTACACCAGCTTGAAGAAGAGGGCGTATTGACTTTGAACAAAGAATTGGATATGCCTCGGTTGCCGCAACGCATTGCCGTCATATCATCGCCTACGGCAGCCGGATACGGAGACTTCTGTCACCAGTTGAAGCATAACTCCCGGAACTTCATTTTTCATGTTGAACTGTTCTCCGCATGGATGCAAGGCGACCGTGTGGAGGAGTCTATACTCTCTGCCCTTGATGAGGTGAATGCTCGCCTGAAGGAGTTCGACGTGGTTGTCATCATTCGGGGCGGAGGTGCCACTTCCGATCTTTCCTGCTTCGATACCTATCTGCTTGCTGCGGCCTGTGCGCAGTTCCCCTTGCCTGTCATTACAGGAATCGGACACGAACGCGACGATACGGTGCTTGACTTGGTGGCGCATACCCGGGTGAAGACTCCTACCGCTGCAGCCGAATACCTGATAGATTGCGTGAGTGAAACTGCGGATGAGTTGAACTTGCTTGCCGAGCGTTTGCAGAATACTGTCTGTGGGCGGTTGGAGCAGGAACGCCAGAAGCTGATTGTGTATGGACGGCATATCCCGATCGTTGTTCATCGGAGAATGTCTGAAGCTGAGGCTGCTTTACGGATGGTTCAGAAGGATTTTGCACAAACAGTGAGGTCTTTTTTATTCCATCATCGCCATCGGCTGGATTTATTTCGACAACGTTTGACGGACATCTCGCCCGAACGGCAGCTTGCCCGAGGCTACAGCCTCACTCTGAAAGACGGTAAGGTGGTGAAAGATGCGAATAAGTTGCAAGCAGGAGATGAAATAACAACCCGTCTGTATAAAGGAGAACTTACATCCATCGTAAAACGTAAATAAGCTTATGACAACACCCAAGAGAAAAGAAACCTACTCCCAGGCTATAGCTCGTCTGGAGGAGATTGTCAGTCGGATAGACAATGATGAACTGGAAATAGATGAACTGATAGAGAAGATAAAAGAAGCGAATGATATCATTGCTTTCTGCAGCGACAAGCTAACCAAGGCCGACCGGGAGGTCGAAAAATTGCTTCCCAAGAAGCGGGAGTCTAAAGAATAAAGGCTACTTTTGTTGCAAAATGCATGTAATGAAGTAATCACTAATACTTTGAGATATGAAAGAACTGGATTGGCCTAATCTGCCGTTCGGATATATGAAGACAGATTACAATGTGAGAATTTATTATCGTAACGGACAGTGGGGTGAACTGGAAACTTGCAGTGAAGAAACCATTCCCATGCACATGGCAGCTACTTGCCTGCATTACGGTCAGGAAGCTTTCGAAGGCTTGAAGGCTTTCAGGGGTAAAGACGGCAAAGTGCGTATCTTCCGTCTGGAAGAGAATGCGGCCCGGTTGCAGTCTACTTGTCGGGGGATTCTTATGCCGGAGCTTCCTACGGAGCGTTTCAGGGAGGCCGTATTGAAGGTGGTGAAGCTGAATGAGCGTTTTATTCCACCTTATGAGTCAGGCGCTTCTTTATATATCCGTCCGTTGCTCATCGGCACCGGTGCACAGGTAGGCGTGCGTCCTGCCAATGAGTATTTGTTCGTGATATTCGTGACGCCGGTGGGTCCTTACTTCAAAGGTGGTTTCTCGACCAATCCGTATGTCATTATCCGTGAGTTCGACCGTGCTGCACCTCATGGAACCGGTACTTATAAAGTAGGCGGTAACTATGCGGCCAGTCTGCGCGCTAACAAGAAAGCACACGACTTGGGCTATGCTTGTGAGTTCTATCTGGACGCTAAGGAGAAGAAATACATCGATGAATGCGGAGCTGCCAATTTCTTCGGCATCAAAAACAATACATACATCACTCCGAAGTCCACTTCCATTCTTCCCTCCATCACGAATAAGAGCTTGATGCAGTTGGCCGAGGATATGGGTATGAAGGTGGAGCGTCGTCCCGTACCGGAAGAGGAATTGCTGACTTTCGAGGAGGCGGGAGCTTGCGGCACGGCAGCCGTTATCAGTCCCATCGAGCGTATCGACGATGTGGAGAACGGAAAGTCGTACGTCATCGCCAAAGACGGAAAGCCGGGGCCTGTTTGTACGAAGTTGTATAATAAGTTGCGTGCCATTCAGTATGGCGACGAACCCGATACACACGGCTGGGTGACTATTTTGGAATAAAAGCATGGGGAAAGGTAAATTGGCGAAGTTTGCCGATATGGCAAATTATCCGCATGTGTTTGAATATCCGTATTCGGCAATTTCCGATATCCCGTTTGATTTAAAAGGTAAGTGGGGCGAGTCATTCTTCGGGAATGACCGTCCCATTGTTTTGGAATTGGGATGCGGACGTGGCGAGTACACCGTGGGGTTGGGAAAGCTGTTTCCGGAGAAGAATTTCATCGGGGTCGATATAAAAGGTGCGCGCATGTGGTCGGGAGCTACGGAAGCATTGCAGGCAGGCATGAAGAATGTTGCTTTCCTACGAACGAACATTGAGATTATCGACCGTTTCTTTGCACCGGGCGAAGTCAGTGAAATCTGGCTTACTTTTTCCGATCCGCAGATGAAGAAAGCCACCAAGAGGCTGACCTCTACGTTTTTTATGGAGCGTTACCGCAAGTTCCTGAAAGACGACGGGCTGGTGCATCTCAAGACGGACAGTAACTTTATGTTTACCTACACCAAGCACATGATAGAACGCAACGGACTGCCCGTCGATGTGATGACCGATGACTTGTATCATGCGGGTATGGCCGACGAGATACTAAGTATCAGAACCTATTATGAACAACAATGGCTCGATCGTGGTTTAACTATCAAGTATATCAAGTTCTGTTTGCCGCAAACAGGCGAGTTGAAGGAACCCGATGTGGAGATTGAGCTGGACGAATACCGCAGTTACAACCGCAGCAAGCGCAGCGGACTGCAAACTTCTAAATGAAAACTTATTAAACTTATGAAACTATATCCTAAACTTATACTGGATGCGCTGGCAACAGTGCGCTATCCCGGCAACGGGAAAAACTTGGTGGAGGCTGAGATGGTGGCCGATAATTTGCGTATCGACGGGATGGCAGTCAGCTTCTCTTTGACGTTCGAGAAGCCGACAGACCCCTTTATGAAGTCGATGGTGAAAGCTGCCGAGACGGCCATTCATACGTATGTATCTCCCGAAGTGGAGGTTACCATCACTACGGAAAGTCGTCAGACGGCTCGTCCGGAGGTGGGCAAGTTGCTGCCCGAGGTGAAGAATGTGGTAGCCGTGTCTTCCGGCAAAGGAGGTGTCGGGAAATCTACCGTAGCAGCCAACCTCGCCGTGGCTTTGGTGAAGATGGGTTATAAAGTGGGCTTGCTGGATGCCGATATTTTCGGCCCTTCCGTTCCTAAGATGTTTCAGGTGGAAGATGCTCGGCCTTATTCCGAGAATATCGGCGGGCGCGATTTGATTGTCCCGATTGAAAAGTATGGTTTGAAATTGCTTTCTATCGGTTTCTTTGTGAAGCCCGACCAAGCTACCTTATGGCGTGGCGGCATGGCAAGCAATGCTTTGAAGCAGTTGGTGGGCGATGCTGCTTGGGGAGATTTGGATTATTTCATCCTCGATACTCCTCCGGGCACCAGCGATATTCATCTGACCTTGCTCCAAACGCTCGCCATTACGGGTGCCGTCATCGTGAGCACGCCGCAGCAGGTGGCGCTTGCCGATGCTCGTAAGGGGGTGGATATGTACACCAACGACAAGGTGAATGTTCCTATATTGGGTTTGATAGAGAATATGGCTTGGTTTACGCCCGCCGAGTTGCCGGAGAATAGGTATTATATCTTCGGCAAAGAGGGCTGCAAGCGGCTGGCGGAAGAGCTTGATGTACCCTTGCTGGGTCAGATTCCTATTGTGCAAAGCATCTGCGAGAACGGTGATAAAGGTACTCCGGTGGCTCTGGATGAAAATTCAGTAACCGGGCGTGCTTTCCTGCAACTGGCTGCCGCCGTTGTCCGTCAGGTGGATAAACGGAACGTGGAGATGGCACCGACGCAGATTGTAGAGGTGCATAAATGATAGAGGATTAGAATATCATAACATCGTACGTTGTCCGTCGTTTATGTAACTCACATCAACGACGGGTTTCTTTTTAAAGAAATAGTAGGCTGCAATTGCCAATAGTGCACTGCTTCAAAGATACTCTATCATCAATGTTTCTTGGGGTAAACATGAAAATCCGGCTCTCGCTTTTGTCGTTGATTGTCATGCTAAGCATTGCATCTTTGTAAAGAATATAATCTTTCTCGGTGCCCAAATTATTGGCAGATTATTTGTATGGATCAAAATTTATATTTAATATTGCATATAAGATGTATATAGATACATACGGTGTTAAAAGTTTGTCAACTTCTGATACGTTAAAAAAGAATGGCGCACAATCAATTGGTTAATCTTAAATTGGCCGTTTTTTTGTTTTGCTAACGGGTAATTATAAAATAATCTATAAATCTGAAGCAATCTTTGTCGTTAAACTTAATAAAAGAAGTCTTATGAAAACACTTGGAAACTTTTTTATTGCATTATTTGTAATAATATGCTGTATCGCTTGCAACGAGTATAATGAAAGTGTAGAAATTTATAAAAGCACTTTTTCGGGATGCAAGAGTCAGGCTACTTCTCGTTCAAATGATAACTCATTACCACATGAAAGAGTGGTTTATGAGGTAAAGAACGGTATATTAACCATTCAGTTGATTGATTGTAATGTTTCGTGCGATTTAGAAAAAATGGATGCCAACATCTCTTGTGATGACCATAATAATTTGACCTTGCGACTAATAGAAGTAGGGGGAGAAGCTAACTGTATTTGCCCGATGGATTTTTCTTTTTTAATCAAAAATCTGACGCTTGGAGAAACTTATACGTGCACAATTGTGGAAAGAAACTATACTTTTAGTTTCGTTTTTGAGAACGGT
>CAUUOT010000032.1:0-8412 GCA_963546815.1 uncultured Bacteroides sp. | reverse complement strand
AGCACTCCTTCACTGATGTTTGATATCTGGGCGAATGAATACAGGGAGGTCACTCCTTGGACACGCATGCGCATCTATTGGGTGGACGAACGGTGCGTGCCGGCCGAAGACTGCGAAAGCAATTACGGCACGATGCGTCGTCTGCTGCTCGATGTTGTGGGGATGCCCCGCGAACATGTCTATCCCATTTGCGGGACAAATGACCCGGAGCATGAAGCCGTGAATTATTCGGCCCGGGTGTGTGCCACGGTTCCGTTGCGGGATGGGTTGCCCGTTTTCGATGTCGTGCTGTTGGGGGCGGGAGATGACGGACACACTTCCTCCATCTTTCCGGGACAGGAACATCTACTGTTTTCTACACGGCCGTATGAGGCGAGTGTCAATCCCTACAGCGGACAGAAACGTGTGGCCATGACCGGCTACCTGCTGTTTGCTGCCGAAAAACTCATCTTTCTCATAACCGGTGAGAGTAAGAAGAATGTGGTTTACAACCTACTAAAGTCGGGGGATACAGGACCGGCAGCTTATGTGGCTCACCATGCCGGACGAGTGGAGCTTTTTCTGGATGTTCAGGCAGGTGGTGGAAATGTGCTTCCATGAAGTACCACCCCAAAAGTGAGGCAGCATAAAAAAAGCACTTCCGGCGTTCGCTAACGAGGAAGTGCTTCACACAAAAACTAAACTAGACTTAACTAAACTATTCTATGAGAGTTTCACAACTCTCCGCTGTTCGGGGACAAAGATAGAGAAACATCTTTTAATCTACAAAGAATTCTGGTAATAAATTAGTTGATATTTCACTTTTATTAAGAAATCCAGGCGATTTACCGGTTCTTCTGATCCAAGAAGTCTTGGAAGTTTTGCTTGTAGCTGTCGCCTATCGGGATATAGTTCTTGCCGAAGACGATACGTCCGCGGTCGATGACACGTATCTTGTCTTTCTGCACGATGTATGAACGGTGGACGCGTATGAAGCGCGAAGCGGGCAGAAGCTCTTCCATTGCTTTCAGACTCATCAGGGAGAGGATGGGCTTGGGGACGTCTTCTTCGTAGATTTTGATGTAATCTTTCAGTCCTTCGACGTACAATATTTTGCTTAATTCGATTTGTACCAGCTTGTAGTCGCTCTTCACGAAGATGCTTTGAATATCTTCCTTGGGCTGTTGCAGCAGCTCGAACCATTGCAGCGCTTTGTTGGCCGCCTGCAGGAAGTCCACATACGAAATGGGCTTCAGCAAGTAATCCAGGGCATTCACCTTATAGCCGTCTATGGCATACTGTCCGAAAGCGGTGGTGAAGACGATGCGGGTGGCGGGGTCTATCATTTTGGAGTATTCCAGCCCGTTCAGTTCGGGCATCTGAATGTCGAGGAAGAGCAGGTCAACGTGCCTGCCCGGCAGTTCCTTCATGGCTTGCACGGCACTGGAGTATTTCCCCGCGAGCCGGAGGAAGGGGGTCTTGTCGACGTAGCTTTCCAGGAGGCTCAATGCCAGCGGTTCGTCGTCCACTATGGCGCAATTCAGTTTCATGTGGCTATATTTGTTTCAAGTTTTATCACTAAGACAGACGCATATTCTTTCCCGTCTTTGCTCACTCCGCGCTGCCAGACATACCGGTTGGGGTAGGTCAGTTGCAGCCGTTTCCTTACTTGCTCCAGCCCGATGCCGCTTCCGCTTTTGTCGTCCTGAGTCTTGGGGTGGTGGCTGTTGGCGATTTCGCAGCGTATCTCTTCGGGAGTTTCACTGAAATGAATGCGAATGAAGCCGGGTTCGGTGGGCGAGATGCCGTGCTTGAAGGCATTCTCGATGAGGGAGATGAAGATGAGCGGGGCTATCTGTGTGGGGCTGTCGGGGCGGATGTCTATCCGGGTCTCGACGCTGACATTGGAGGAGAGGCGGATACGCATCAGCTCGATGTAGCTGCGGATGAAGTCCATCTCCCGGCCCAGGGGGACGAAGTTCTGCTGATTGTCGTAGAGCACGTGGCGGAGCAGGCGGCTCAGTTCCTGTACGGCAGCTTGCGCCTTGTCAGCGTCGAAGGTGATGAGGGCATAGATGTTGTTCAGCGTATTGAGCAGGAAGTGGGGGTTTAGCTGGTTGCGCAGGTTCTTCAGTTCGGCTTCGGCACGGCTTTTCTCGGCTTCGCGGCGCGCGGCGTCCATTTGTTTCCAGCGGCTGCTCATCTTGATGGCGGCGCTCAGTCCGGCGGTCAGTATCATGGAGAAGGCGTCGCGCAGGAGGAATATCCATTTGGGAGGCCCCATGCGCCGTCCGCCGTCGTGTGCGACATACGCACGGAAGGCGTATTCCTGCCACAGATGTATGCCCGCGGTCATGCAGGCTATCAGCAGCAGGTTGAGCAGGATGTACGTCTTGGCGTTTCCGGCGAAGAGGTGGCGGGGAATGAGGTAACAGTAGTTGGCATAGAAGATGATGAGGAACGACAGGGGCACTATGCTGCCGTGGCGCAGGTAGTCCGCCCACGTGATGGTGAAACCGCTGCGCGTCATCATCAGGAAGGGGAAACCGAACACGATGGCCCAGCCTGTGATGTGTATCAGGGTCTGGACAATGCGGGGGCGGGAGTTGAATGGCTGTTTCATGAGGATGCAAAGATAAAGTTTTTATTCGTATCGTATGGCCTCTATCGGGTCTAAGTTGGCCGCTTTCTTGGCGGGATACCAGCCGAAGAAGACGCCGGTGACGGTGCAGACGGCAAAGGAGAGAAGGACGCTCCACGACTGGATGAAGATGGGCCAGTGAGCCGCACTCTTCACCACCCAGCTTGCGCCGCAGCCCACGACCACGCCGATGATGCCGCCGGTGATGCTGATGAGGATGGCCTCGATGAGGAACTGGCTCAGGATGTCGATGCCGCGGGCGCCGACGCTCATGCGCAGGCCGATTTCACGGGTACGCTCGGTGACGGACACATACATGATGTTCATGATGCCGATGCCGCCCACCACCAGCGATATGCCGGCGATGCAGGCAAGCAGTGTGGTCATCAGGTCGGTGGTGGAGTTGAGCATCGTGCTGAGTTCCTGCTGGCTGCGGATGGTGAAGTCGTCGGCATCGGCGTCGCGCAGCTTGTGGTTCCTGCGCAGTATCCCGGTGATTTCCTCGGTGGCGCGCTCCGTCAGGTCTTCGCTGAGGGCGGAGGCGAAGATGCTGCCTAGGTAGGTTTGTGCCAGCAGGCGCTTCATCACGGTGGTGTAAGGAGCCAGCACCACGTCGTCCTGATCCATCCCCATGGAGTTGTAGCCTTTGGACTTCAGCACCCCTATCACGCGGAAGGGCACTTGGTTGAACCGGATGATTCTTCCTATCGGGTCTTCGCCGGGGAAGAGGTTGTCGGCGATTGTCTTGCCGATGACGCAAACTTTCGCGGAGGTTTGCACGTCGTTCTCGTCGAACATCTCGCCGCTCTTTATCGAAAGCTGACGAATCTTGAGATAGTCCGTCCCCACACCGCTCACCGACGAGGGATAGTTGTTGTTGCCCGCGATGAGCTGTCCCGATGACGATACGCTGGGACTGACGGCGGACAGGAGTCCTGTCTCGTCGCGCAACGCCTCGTAGTCGGCCATCTTCAGCGTCTGCATGGCGGCGGGGTCTTGGCGTACGCCTCCGCGCATGTCGGCTCCCGGATGAATCATGATCATGTTGGAGCCCATCTCGGCTATCTGGGCCTGGATGCTTTTCTTCGACCCTTGTCCGATGGCGAGCATGGTGATGACCGATGCCACGCCTATGATGATGCCCAGCATGGTGAGGAAGGCCCGCAGTTTGTTGTTGTTCAGCGCGCGCAGCGCTATCTTGAAAAGGTTTGTTCCGTTCATTTCTCTTCCTCCTCTTGTTTGGGCAATGCGGCCAGTGCTTGGGCCGCATCGAGCATGTGGGTATTGACGGTGTCTTCTTTCACCTGCCCGTCGCGCAGCACGATGTTGCGGCTGCTGTATCGGGCAATTTCGGGGTTGTGCGTCACGAAGATGATAGTGCGCCCCTGCGCATGCAGCTTTTGGAAAAGCACCAGTATCTCGAATGAGGTGCGTGTGTCCAAGTTGCCCGTGGCTTCGTCTGCCAGTATCACGGCGGGGTTGTTCACCAGGGCACGGGCGATGGCTACCCGCTGCATCTGTCCGCCGGACATCTGGTTGGACTTGTGTTCCAAACGGTCGCCCAGCCCTACGGCCTGCAGCGCTTCGACGGCGCGTCTCCGCCTTTCGGTGGTCGAGACGGAAGCGTTGTACATCAGCGGGAGTTCCACGTTTTCAACGGCTGTGGTCTTGGGCAGCAGGTTGTAGCTCTGAAACACGAAGCCTATCTTGCGGTTGCGCAGTACGGCCCGCTGCGGTTTCGACATGCTGCGGACGGATATGCCGTCCAACAGGTATTCTCCGTCGGTGGGCGTGTCCAGGCAACCCAGCGTATTCAGCAGGGTGGACTTGCCCGAGCCGGACGTACCCATGATGGTGACAAACTCTCCTTCGGCGATGGAGAACGAGATGCCGCGCAAGGCGTGCACCGTTTCGTCTCCTACCCGGAAGTCTCGTTTGATGTTCTGAAGTTCGATGACTGTTTTCATTATTAACCTCTCTCTCCCGGTTCCCTCTCCCCGCAGGGAGGGGGGAGGCGGGCCATTTTTAGTTTATTCTTTATGATGATACAGAAGGTAGTGTAACCTCGACCGCAGTCGTACTGTAACTTCGGCTGAAATCGTACTGTAAGTTCGACCGCAGTCGTACTGTAAGTTCGACTGTTGCCGTACTGTAAGTTCGACTGTTGTCGTACTGTAAGTTCGGCTGTTGCCGTACTGTAACTTCGACTGTTGTCGTACTGTAAGTTCGACCGATGCCGTACTGTAACTTCGGCAACATTGATAGTCTTACTGCTGAAGGGGCAAGAGGTTATCTCCTTCTGCCCGGCATGAACGGACTCTGTTCCCTGTTTGCCTGCTGCGAGCTGTCCGGCACGTTGCTTCCTCCCGTTCTTCCGCCGACGGCGGCTTCTGTTATGACGACGGTTCCTTCGTCTACGCCGCCGATGATTTCCGTGCTGATTCCGTTTGAGATGCCGATTTCTACGGGATGGGCGGTGAAGGTGTTGCCTTCGCGCGTCCAGAGTTTATGTTCGCTTTCGCAATCTTTCACCACGTCTTTTTCGCCGATAAGCGGTTTCTCGGGGGTGAAGTGCAACGCACGGGCAGGGACGCTGAGCACGTCTTTGCGGTCCAAGGTGTAGATGGTGACGTTGGCCGTCAGTCGAGGCTTCAGCTTCAGGTCGGGGTTATGGGCGGAAATCACTACCTCGTACGTCACTACCGTGGCAGACGAAGTGGCGCTACTGCTTGAACTGCTTGAGCCGGCCTGCCCCAAACGGATTTGCGTCACCACGCCCTCGAACGTATCGTTCGGATAAGCGTCTACGGTGAACGTGGCACGCTGCCCCTCCTCTATGCCGGCAATGTCGGCCTCGTCCACATCGGTCACCACCTGCATCTGCGTCAGGTCGGCGGCAATGGTGAAGAGTGTCGGGGTGGAGAAGCCCGAAGCCACGGTCTGCCCCTCCTCCACGCTGCGGCTCGTCACCACGCCGTCGATGGGCGAGGTGATGGTGGCGTAGGAGAGGTTGCGCTCCGCCTTTGCCAGCGAGGCCTGGCTGCTTTCGAAACCGCTCTTGGCCTTTTCGTAGTTGTAGACCGACTGTTCGTAGTCTGCGTTGCTGATGAGTTGTTTCTCGTGCAGCGCTTTGTTTCGCTCGTAGTTCTTCTTCTGATATTCGTATTCGGCCTTGGCGCCGTTGTAGGCGGCACGTTGCGAGGCAAGCTCGCTTTGCAGCGTCACGCGGTCCATCTCGGCTATCAGCTGGCCTTTGGTCACCGTGGAGTTATAGTCCACGTAAATCTTGTCGATGATGCCGCTCACCTGTGTACCTACGGTCACCTCGGTCACCGGTTCGATGGTTCCGGTGGCGGTTATCGACTCCGAAATCTCTCCTTTGGTCACGGTCGTGGTCTCGTACACAACCTTCTGTTCGCCCTTGGCTCCGCCGAAGAGCCCGATTCCCGCACCCGCCGCCAATGCGACGGCCATGCCGGTGAGTATGACTTTCTTCTTGTTCATATCCTTTGAGTTATTGGTTCTTTATAGAGAAATCTTTTCGCCTTGATAGAATTTCAGCAACTGCATGTTCAGTATCGCCGTGTATTTGGCTTGCAGCTTTTCCTGCTGCGCGCTCAGCAGTTTGCTCTTCTCCGTCAACAGCTCTACGGTATTCTTCATGCCTACGTTGAATTGCTCTTGCAGCAGTTCGTAGCTGGCCTGCGTACTCTCCAGCTTCTCCGTGGCGGCGACGTACCGTTGCCGGGCATTGTTCGCGTCGAGCCAAAGGCTTTCGATGGTTTTATACAGCGCCTTCTGATTGTCCTGCAGGTTCAGTTCGCTAGTCTGCTTCCGGAGCTTGGCCTTCTCTACGGCACTCTTGGTCTGCCGGTTGCTGAAGATGGGCACGCTGACGGTGAATCCCAGCGAGTTGTTCCAGTTCTGCTTGATTTGTTCGCTGAAGCTGAAGTTACTGCCGTTGGCGTGGCTGGTGCCGACGCCGGCGGTAAGGCTCAGTGTGGGCAGATGCCCCGAACGCGCAATCTTGATGTCCAAGTCGGAGGCTTGCACATTCAGCTTGCCCGCTTCTATTTCAGGCCGAAGGAGAAGTGCCGACCGGTAAACATCCGCCTTGTCGGGCAGAGGTGCCAGTACGTTCTCGTTGTCGAGCGCAGGGATGTAGAGGTTCATCTCCTCGTCGCCCTCCAGTTCGAGAAGCTGTTTCAGCCGGAGTTTGTAGTCCTGCAAGGTGGACGCTGCCTCTACTGATTGATATTTGTCCGTGCTGACTTGTGCCTCTAATTGCGCAAGGTCGCTCTTGGCGATGCTTCCCGCCTCGAACAGTTGGGCGGCACGGTCGCGTTCGGCCCGGCTCACTTTCAGGGTCGCTTCGCAGACCTTTACGGCTTCGGCGGCATAGAGTATCTGCACGTAGGTTTGCGCGATGCTCTCTTCGATGCTGTTTTCGCTTTCGGCCACATTGAGTTGGGCAATGCGGTGGTTCAGTTGTTGCAGTTTGATGGTGTTGAGGTTCTTTCCGCCGTTGTAGAGTATCCAGTTGGCGTCGATGCCATAGCTCCCGTTGTAGGATGTCTTGCTCTGGCTGCTGGTGATGTTGTCGCCTGCAATGATGGTGCTCGTCTCACTGTTGGGGCGGTTCACGATGCGCTGTCCCACGTTGGCCGACAGGCTGGGGAAGAGGGCGGCCTTGGCTGTCTTCACATCCACACGGGCGCTTGCCTCGCTGAGGCGGTTCTTCCTGATGGTGATGTTTCGCTGCAAGGCATAGTCGATGCAAGTCTGCAAGTCCCAGCGGGCGGGCAGGGTGTCGGCTGTCTGTGCCGAAAGTCCTGTGCAACTTGCCATGCAGAGCGTTATCACTGTCCATCTTCTTACGTTTGTCATATCTTCCGTTCTTTGGTTATCTATGTCCGCAAATGTAGGGGCCTCGAGGGCTGGATGCAAAAAGAATGGATGTTCGGGGCTTTTCCGTCGACCAATGCCCCTTTCTCACCGACGAGCGCCCGCCCGTCAACTTTTTATTCCTTTGTTTGTTTCTTAGTAACGCATATACTTATATTTGTATCATTATAAATCCCGAACCCGCATGAAGCAGATTATGGCGAGCGTCTGGCGCTTTTATCTGGAAGGCTTCCGCAGTATGACGTTGGGGCGTACGTTATGGCTCATTATTCTGCTGAAGCTTTTCATTATGTTTTTCATTCTCCGTCTCTTCTTTTTCCCCAGATTCTTGAACACACCCGCGGTGGGCGAGGATAAGGAGGACTATGTCAGCCGCGAGCTCATCCGTCGGGGAGGGGCTGACTGAACGCATTCATCTTATTATACTAATCATAAATCTCTTTTATTCTTATGCTTGAACACATTGACACTTCGCTGATTGACTGGTCGAGGGCGCAGTTTGCCCTGACAGCCATCTATCACTGGATTTTTGTGCCGCTCACGTTGGGATTGGCCGTAATCATGGGCATCATGGAGACGGCTTATTACCGCACCGGCGACGAGTTCTGGAAACGCACCGCCAAGTTCTGGATGAAGCTCTTCGGCATCAACTTCGCCGTGGGGGTGGCCACGGGGCTGATTCTGGAGTTCGAGTTCGGAACCAACTGGAGCAACTACAGCTGGTTCGTGGGCGACATCTTCGGTGCGCCGCTTGCCATCGAGGGCATTCTGGCCTTCTTCATGGAGGCTACCTTCATTGCCGTCATGTTCTTCGGCTGGGACAAGGTGAGCAAGCGCTTCCACCTCGCCTCCACCTGGCTTACGGGGTTGGGGGCGACCATCTCCGC
>CAUUOT010000031.1:0-8526 GCA_963546815.1 uncultured Bacteroides sp. | reverse complement strand
TTGAAGTCCGGCCTCCAACGAAAGCGACTTATTCAAAACACGCTCTACGCTCAGTCCAGCGGTCAACGGCATCCGGTAATCGCCTTTAGGCAAAGAAGTTCCGACAGACGCTTTCAAGGCCCACGTGCGAGGTTCGGCGGATTGGGCAAGGGGCGATGCCGCTTCTTTCGGAGAGACGGCCGCGTCTTTCACTTCCGAGGCAGCCTCCGCACTGCCGGCATTTGCCCGATACACCCCGTTCCTGACAGGGTTTCCGTCCGGATAGAGACTGTCATCCGTCTGCGGAGCGTCTGCGTAAACGCGTTGGGTGAGAATGATGGAGACATGGACAGACACCGGTTCTTCCGCATCGGCTTGTGCCGTCAGGCCCGCTGGGATACCGCCGCCTGCAGGTTGCCGGACGACGGGCTTCTGTGCTACGGGAGCCGTCTGATGGATGGAGGGGAAGCTCTCCTGCGTCGCGTCTTGCACCAGATTGGCTTCCGGCGTCATGGCTGCTTGCGTGAAGGCTTCCTTGATTTCCTCTTTCGGCGAGAAGTACCAAAAGGCGGCGGAGGCTGCTCCCAGTACCAACACAACGGATGCCGCGGCCGCCACACGATAAAGCCGGGAGGGGAGGAGCACCGGTCGCTTTGAAGAAGCCCGGGACAAGTCGCGTTCCAACTCTTCCCAGAACCCCTTGCACACAGGCATTTCTGTACCTGAGAGGCGACTGCGGAACAAAGTGGTTAAGGCATCATTTTCTCTCATTTCGTGCATATTCTTCGATTCTTTTCATTAACAAATTCTTGGCGCGATGCAGTTGCGAGGTGGACGAATGTTCCTTGATGTGAAGCATCTCCGCTATCTCCTTGTGCGACTTCTCCTCGAAGACGTACAGGTTGAACACCGTGCGGCATCCGTCGGGCAGCTCGGCCACCAGCTTCATCAGTTCTTCTTCGGAGAGGCGGGCGCCGGTTTCGGCCAGGCTCTCGTCGTCCGGCACGTCGGGCAGCTGTTCTTCGTTCACCACCAGTTGGGCGAGGCGTTGCCGGCTGCGCAGATGGTCGATGCTCTGCGTCACCATCACCCGGGTCACCCACGTGCTCAGCGCACACTCCCCTCGAAAGGTGAAGTGGGTGAAAATCTTGATGAAGCCATCGTGCAATACGTCATGGGCCGCATCGACATCGCCCGTATAGCGGTAGCACACCGCCAGCATCTGCTTGGAATAAAGGGTGTACAACTCTTTTCGGGCAGAATCTTTTCCAGCCCGGCAGCCCTCTATCAGTTCCAATTCGTTTTCCAATGTCAGTGCCTTTTTACGGACGTTCGTTGCGTCGTTTGTCAATTAGACGCAGCATTCGGCGGAATGCTGCAAGATTATATGCAAAAAGAAGTTAAGGTCGGGCATCTTCCTTATTCGTCAGCTCTGTCTATCCTTATTTGATGCAGGGAATAGCGGCCCCGCACTTTTCTGAAGAAACAGTTTACCCGGAAAACCCCGTCGGCGGTGGTCAGCGTGCCGATGATGAACCCCGACTCATCGCGTTTGCCCTGATGGTTCACGCTGAAGCCGCGCACTTTGTGTGCGGAGAAGAAGGCGGCCATCGCCTCTTCCGCCTTGCGCCGGTCGGCAGAAGCAGGGCTGTCTTGGATAGTCAAATCGATGTTGTCGCTCAGGCATTTGTTCAGTTCCCGGGAGTTGCCTTCGCGGAAGGCGGCGACCGTTTTCTCAAGAACGTCCTGCGCCACGAGCGAGGACGACCAGGCGAGGAGGGCGGCCAACAAAAAGATTATCCGCTTTTTCATATTCGCAAGTATTATGAGCCTCCGCAGTGCTGCCGGCTCCGATGGATGACAAAGATACGTATTTGACTTCAAGATAGGAACAAATTTCAAGTCATATACTCATCGATGACAAGTACCGTGCCCGTAAGCGACAAGTACTGTGCTTATAGTCAACACATCCTGTATATGCAAACACAAGATGGCATCTTAGGCTGCACAAGATGGCATCTTATGCTACACAAGATGGCATCTTATGCATATAAATTCTATACTTGTAGTCGACAAGCGCTATACTTTTAATCGGAAAGGTTTATATACGTGGTTATCAAATTCTTGTTTTTCGGATGGAACTATCGGGATATTTTCGCCCCGAACAGTGCGGGACGGTACCCGAAAGGACATGGCGACCTCGGCAGAAAGCGTTACCTTTGTGCGCTAACCCCAAGAAGAAAACTCGTAATGAAAACAACTTTGCTCGTGGTGGGACGAACCGTGGAACGGCACTTCATCAACGCCATAGACGACTATGTGCAACGCATCAGACACTATCTTTCGTTCGAGATGGAAGTCATTCCCGAACTGAAAAACACCAAGAGCCTTTCTGCCGAAGTGCAGAAAGACAGGGAGGGAGAACTGATTTTGAAGGCGCTCCAGCCAGGCGACGTGGTGGTGTTGCTGGACGAGGGGGGAAGGGAAATGCGCTCCATAGAGTTTGCAGACTATGTCGGGCACAAGATGAACACGGTGAACCGACGGCTGGTTTTTGTCATCGGCGGGCCTTACGGGTTTTGCCCCAAGGTGTATGCGGCGGCGAATGAAAAGGTGTCGCTGTCTCGCATGACCTTCTCGCACCAGATGGTGCGCCTTGTCTTTGTCGAGCAGCTCTACCGGGCAATGACCATCTTGAACGGAGGGCCGTATCACCATGAATGAGGGGGAAGTTTTTATTCGGTCTTCCGCATCCGCACGAGTTCGATGGCTTCCTTTCCGCTAAGGTGCTCGATGGCGAACTCAATCATGACGAGGTGAGAAAAATCTTTCTTGATTTCGTGGCTGATGCCCTCTTCGTCGCCGGGATTGTATCGCTCGCCCAGTTGACGGAGGGCTTTCATCTTCTCCGTGTCGTCCTCTATCAGGCGGACTCGACCGAAACATATCACGCTTCGGAAATAGGTGGTAAACTCTTTCGGCTTTACGTCGTCCCGTTCTATTACTGTGAACGAAGCCTTGTCGCAGTTGCGTATGGCGTCCAACTTATGTCCTTTCACCGCCGAATGGAAATAGAGTTTATCCCCCACCGGCACGTAACTGATGGGCACACCGTAAGGATAGCCGTCGTCGCCCAGCAGAGAGAGTACGCCCGCCGTAGCTTTCCGCAGTGTTTCCCTGCATTCGGCTTCCGATAATTGCTGACGCTTGCGCCGCATGGTTCTGAAGTCTGTCATGATGCTTTCTGCTTTTTCTTTGTGATGAAGATCCTCCGGGGTGACGCGTATCTGTCAGCACCCCGTTCTTTCGACTGTACAGACCTTACCCGCGACTACCATTCAAGTTCAGCAAGGCCTGCAGCTTTGTACCACGCGGTAGAACGGTAAGCCGTATTGGCTGCCCTATCCTTGTGAGCGGTAGAAGGGATATAATGAGTGACGCCATTGGCACGGGGCTTCATTGGGAACATGCCATTGACGGAATCAAATCTGTAATCGACAAACATGGAATAATTCTTTTCTGTGGTATTCCAATAACCGATGGCCGCGGCAAAGGCTTGTTTCCACGCTTCATATGCTGCATCATCGGCCAGATGCCGCATCATCTCCATCATATCATAATAGCCCACATGGCCGGAAGTGCGTTTGTCATAATCGAAAACGGAAGAACGAAGTTCGGACAAGCTCATGTCGTTTTGCAAAGCCTGCTTCGTCGCCGTTGCCAGATTTTCCAACTCGGCGGTCTTCAAGACCGTGATGGAGGTTCCACCCGTCCAATGACTGTTGGTTATACCCACCCCGCCCACATACATATCGGCATAGGCCTTGAAATACTCCGTAGCCATACCGACAGCCGCATTGGGCTTGAACATCAAGGGGACGATTTTGTCATACGGCGCGCCTGGACCTGGATTTTCCGTCGGCGACCCCATGTAATAATCGGCATGCTCACGCAGTTCATAAGCCACCTCGACCGACATCATGAAACAAGCGTCGAACATGATAAAGTCCAGATGGGGAGCCGACTTCAGAACTTCCAATAAACCGGAAATATTCATTCTGCGATCTCCGTCACCTTTATCCTGCCCTATCCAACGAGTCTGCGGAAGGCTCAATGGATAAGGAATCCATCCGTCGCAATGCGACCAATATACCATCCCGTAACTATCGGCGGGGTATTGGCTGAAAGCACGCTTCACCACCTCTGTCATGACGGAAGTATCGGTAGACACTTGCTCTTCGTACTCCATAAGCGTCTCTTTCTTCACGTTTCCTTTGCGATCTTTGTATATACGAAACAAGACAGGCTTGTTGTTATTGTCCAGATAGACCAGCAGGTTGTGGATTGAGGTATCAACAGTTCGGATACCGGTCATCATCTCTTCTACATCTTTCGTTGCAAAGTCCTGACTATTATAATTCTCATCCAGACCATTCCTGTCCGCCACGATATATACCAGTACAGTACGGCTTCCCTCAGGCGGGGGAGCAGGACAATCGTTCTTCTCGCAACCGGCAGACAATATGGAAAAGAGTATTAGTAAATAGGTATAATTCAACTTCATAACTTCTCTTGTTCGTTTTCAACGCCAGGCATCATTCACGCGGTTTCTTGAATAGAAACTCGGCAGGTTCTATCTCCTGCAGCAAGACTTTATTCTTTTTGTATTTACCTTTCATCTTGGCAGCTTCTTTCTCCAGTTTCTTTTTGTTCTCGGAAAAATAAACCATGCAAGTATAGTCCGGCTTACCCAAACTATGCTCCAGGTAATTCTTCAGTTGGTATGCGTATAAATCGCGCTTAGGCAAGAAACCGTTTTTATCCAGCCTGACGCTGTCCAACGTCTGAATTTCCGTATAATATACGATTGAATCATTGAAAGAGGCTGCCATCCCGAAAGCATATACGGACTTCTCCTTGTTCTTCGTTGTAAAAGCCGAACATACTGTAAGAAGCAAAACGACAGCAAAAAATATACGAATGTATTTCATTGATGATAAATTATGAGTTTATGTAACGAATTGGGAACCTGTTGAAAGAATATCAGCAAGCAATCGCGGCAAAGGTAAGAAAAAACCGCATGCTTTTTTGAAAAGCATGCGGTTTTTTAGACCTTTCCATTTGTCGGAAACTGATATTTCTTACTTCTATCCCAAATAAGATTTGAGCAATTTACTACGATTACTTTGTCTTAATCTTCTGATTGCTTTTTCCTTAATCTGACGAACACGCTCACGGGTCAAGCCGAATTTGTCGCCGATTTCTTCTAATGTCATTTCCTGCTGTCCGATACCGAAAAACATCTGTATGATTTCTTTTTCACGTTCGGTTAATGTAGAAAGAGCTCTATCAATTTCCTTTGCAAGAGACTCGTTCACCAAAGAGCGGTCGGCCATGGGAGAATCGTCGTTGACCAGCACATCGAGCAAACTGTTGTCTTCTCCCTCCACAAAAGGTGCGTCCACCGAGATGTGACGTCCTGAAACCTTCAGCGTATCGGAGATCTTGTCAACAGGGATTTCCAGTTCATCGGCAAGCTCTTCGGGAGAAGGGCGACGCTCGTTTTCCTGCTCGAATTTAGAGAAGGCTTTGCTGATTTTATTCAGCGAACCTACTTGATTCAACGGAAGGCGGACGATGCGCGACTGCTCTGCTAAAGCCTGCAGAATGGACTGACGTATCCACCACACTGCATAACTGATGAACTTGAAACCACGTGTTTCATCGAACTTTTCGGCAGCCTTGATCAGTCCTAAATTCCCTTCATTTATCAAGTCGGGCAAACTCAAACCTTGGTTTTGGTACTGCTTGGCTACAGATACAACGAAACGCAGATTGGCACGTGTCAACTTCTCCAATGCAACACGGTCACCCTTGCGGATGCGCTGAGCGAGTTCTACCTCTTCTTCGACAGTAATGAGGTCCTCGCGACCGATTTCCTGCAAATACTTGTCGAGTGAAGCACTCTCTCTGTTAGTGATACTTTTGGTAATCTTAAGTTGTCTCATTCTTCTAAAACAGATTTGGGTGGCAAATTTACGACAAATCTTCTGTTTACAATTATTCTGTCGCTATTTTTTTACCTAATTTATATCTTGTCCATCAGAACGAAAAAAGGTGTCGACAAGTATTTACCGCCACCTTCTTCTTCGATTTAGTTGCTAACGTCAGAGCCGTGTTTACGTTTCAACTCTTTCAGCTTTCATCTATTTTCCTTATCTCAATCTTTTTACCCTGTTTCTATTCTTGAGTTAAATCCACAGCATACATGGCACGCTTTCCCGACGGGAACATGCCGGTTATGAACAAACCTTGCTCAGGAGATTTTCTGGCTTCTTTCATCACTTTCTCCATGTCTTCTACCGTCTTTACCGGCTGGCCATTGACTTTCAGAATGATAAACCCTTTACGGATACCGGCATCCGCCATCTTGCCCTTAGTTACTCCTGTTACTTCGAGACCGTAAGACAGATTCAGTTGTTTCTTCAGTTCATCGGATACAGGCTTGAATGCTGCGCCCAAAATTTCCATTCCCGAATCTTTAACAACCTTCGTGGTACCTTGTTCATTCTTCAGGGTCACTTCGATGGTTTTCTCCTTCTTGCCGCGCATCACTTTCACTTGAACCTTATCGCCCGGACGATGTTTAGCCAGAAGTTCTTGCAAGTCGGCAAACTTATGAATGGTCTTGCCATCCATGCCGACAATCACGTCGTCTACTTTCATCTCGGAGCCTGCGGCGGAACTACCTTCGGCAATCTCACGTACCCAAAGACCGTCTACAACACCAAACTTTTCACGAGCTTCCTTCTTTACATCACTAAATTTTTTGCCCGTCTTATCGGTCACTTGTGTATCGCCAGGTTCTTCCGTAAGACTCGTTATGACTACTCCCAGCTTCACACGTTGAACCGTTCCGTATTGTTTCAAGTCAGCCACTACTTTCTTCATAATGCTGGTAGGGATGGCAAAACCGTAACCCGTATTCGCACCTGTCGGTGAGAACAGGGCTGCATTGATACCTACAAGTTCTCCGCGGGCGTTCACCAATGCTCCACCGCTATTCCCCTGATTGATGGCTGCATCTGTCTGAATATATGATTCAATGCTCTGTTTACCCGTTGCCTGCCCCATTCCCAAAGAACGTGCTTTGGCACTGACGATACCGGCTGTGACCGTAGAGGTCAGATTAAACGGATTGCCCACAGCAAGTACCCATTCTCCTACTTTCAACGCATCCGAATCACCTACCGGAACGGTCGGGAAGTCATCATTCCCTTCTATTTTTATCAAAGCCAAATCTGTCTCTTCATCCGTACCGATGATGCGTCCTTTGAACTGACGATTATCATTCAGTGTGACACTGATTTCATCCGCTCCATCTATTACATGATTATTCGTTACGATATAACCATCTTTAGAAATAATGACACCCGAACCAAAACCTGTACGTTCAGGAGTTTGCACTTGGCGCCTTTGCGTTCCGCCACGATTACCGAAGAAATCGCCGAAGAAATCAAAGAAAGGATCGTTCACTTCTACTTCCTGTACTTTGGAAGATTGGGTAGAACGGATGTGCACTACGCCATGAACCGAACTTTCTGCCGCTTGGGTCAAATCGACCGGTTGCATATTGGCTGCATCATAAGAAGCCAATCGAACATCGGGATTCTGCTTAAACATTTCATCGAATGTACCGGAAGTAACCGAAGCTTCGCCCTTTATCATCTTATAAGTGGTAATACCGGCAACCCCTGAACTGAGAAGTACTATAGCCGCAATCCCAAGAATGTTTTTTGTTGTCTGTTTCATACGCTTTTCTATTCTTTAATCTGTTAATATTCGGTTTTTGTTTAACGTTTCGACGTTAAAAGAACAACAAAAAACATTCTCTTATTCCCCTTGTCAGTCTTTTTTGTTCTCTTTTAACAGAGGCATTTTAGGGCTTAACAGCGATTAACGGCGAGAATAGGCAAATTAGCATTTACGCACGATTGCCGACAGTGAAAGAACTGACAGATAAGGAGCATCCCGTATCCTCAATAATTCAGATAATCGATATCCATTTGATACCTCCATTGATTGAAATAGAGGTTACCTCCCTCCCACTCCACTTCACCGCGCTGAAAGTCAACCGTTTCACTTCGGGGGAATTTCTTTTCCGGAACCAATGGCATGCCGTAATCCGTATTTACAATCATGCGCCATGAATCGATTCCACCCAGAAAGAAATATTCTTCATCGGCATTACGAGCGAAAGTCGGAATGCCGAATGACTGGTCGACAGGCACCCAGCCGATACCTTCAAAATAGACTTCCGCCCAATCGTGAAGATTCCAAGCCTGCGGATGCATCATGAAACCACTCTGGAAACGGGCAGGAATACCACTGATTCGACAAAGAGTAATAACTAGCAAGCTGACCTGACCGCAATCACCATGACGGTTGTCCAGCACATACTCCGGGATGTTGTCAATCGTAGAATATTCTCGTGCCGACGCCCATGGGAAATTATCATTCACCCAGCGGAAGATACGCTTTGCCTTT
>CAUUOT010000030.1:0-8573 GCA_963546815.1 uncultured Bacteroides sp. | reverse complement strand
GTCCGAAAAAGGAATCTCTTCGGGCTGCTCGCCTTTGCTCCGGTTGTTCTCCTGCAATTTATAGTCGGGGATGTCGTCTTCGGTCAGGTAGTCGCTCAGCGAGTCGTAGTCGGTGTCGCCTCCGTCGTCCGTGCCGGCTTCGGGTGCGTCGGCATACTCGTCGGTCGCGGCTTCGTCTTTGCCCTCTTCCAGTGCCGGATTCTCCAAAAGTTCGGCACGCACGCGGTCTTCCAGTTCCATGGTGGGAAGTTCCAGCAACTTCACCACCAGAATCTGTTGCGGCGACAGCGTCTGTACCTGCTGTTGCGTCTGCGTCTGTATCTGTCGGGAACCTTGTGCCATGCTTTGTCGGAGTGATAAACTTTCGAAACGTTTGCTTTTCGGGCAAAAGTAGTGAATAGTTTGAGAACGTGGGGTCTTCTCTCATATAATTTAACCTCGAACCGATATCAGGAAGCCCCCTATTTACCCTAAAAAAGAGCCGTGCAAAAGCCTTGTTTTAGGGGAAAACAATGATTCTTTTCAATCAAAACAGACCTTCTTTTCAGCAAAAACAGTCATTCTTTTCGGACAAAACAGACCTTCTTTTTCAAGTAAAAAAGAGACCCTTGCAAGCAACCCGTAAAAAGATACCGAGGAAACTTCGGAAAGATACCGAGCGTTTTTTTGAAAAGATATCAAGCGAAAAAAGTTATCTGCAAGTCGGTATTTTATGCTATGATATGCGTATGCATGGACCATTATATTATATAGGCATGCGAAAATCTTTGTACGGCAGCGTGCCTGCGGTTGCACATTTATCGATATCTTTGCGATATAACTACTAAAAACGGAACGCTATGTTTGCTAAAGAAACGTATGTGCAGCGCAGGGCCCAGCTGAAGAAAACAATCGGCTCAGGAGTGTTGTTGTTCTTGGGTAACGACGAACAGGGGTTGAATTATGAGGATAACACCTTCCGCTATCGGCAAGACTCCACCTTTCTGTACTACTTCGGGTTGTCGTTTGCCGGACTGTCGGCGGTTATAGATGTGGATGAGGATAAGGAAATCGTCTTCGGCGACGAGCTGAGCATCGACCACATCGTGTGGATGGGCACTCAGCCTACGCTTCGCGAAAAGGCTGCGGCGGTGGGTATCAGTCGGACGTGCCCGTCTGCCGATATCGTGGGATATCTGCATAAGGCCGTGCAGAAGGGGCAGACGATACATTACCTCGCTCCCTACCGTGCCGAACATAAATTGAAGCTGATGGACTGGCTGGGCATTCCCCCCGCTCGTCAGGAAGGCTCCGTTCCGTTTATTCGTGCCGTGGTGGCGCAGCGCAGTTATAAGTCGGCGGAAGAGGTGGCCGAGATAGAGAAAGCCTGCGATGTGACTGCCGACATGCACATTGCGGCCATACAGGCGCTGCGCCCGGGTATGTACGAGTATGAGGTGGTGGCGGAGATGAACCGTGTGGCCGGACTGAACAATTGCGAGCTCTCTTTTGCAACGATTGCCACCGTCAACGGGCAGACCCTGCACAATCACTATCACGGCAACCGGGTGAAGCCGGGCGACCTGTTTCTGATTGATGCCGGCGCCGAGTTGCCGTCGGGCTATTGCGGCGACATGTCGTCCACCGTTCCCGCCGACAAGACTTTTACTCCCCGTCAGCGTGCCGTCTATGAGATACAGAACGCCATGCACCTTGCCTCTGTCGATGCGCTTCGTCCGGGCATTCCTTATATGAAAGTCTATGAACAGTCCGCCCAAGTGATGGTGGAGGGTATGAAAGCGTTGGGCTTGATGAAGGGCGATGCCGAAGATGCCGTGCGCGAAGGCGCCCATGCCTTGTTCTACCCTCACGGTCTGGGACACATGATGGGGCTGGACGTGCACGACATGGAGAACTTGGGCGAGATTTGGGTAGGCTACGCCGGACAACCCAAGAGCACGCAGTTCGGACGTAAGAGTCAGCGCCTCGCCATCCCTCTGGAGGCAGGCTTCGTGCATACCGTGGAGCCGGGCGTTTACTTCATCCCCGAGCTGATAGACCTGTGGCGGGGGCAGAAGAAGTTCACAGACTTCATCAACTATGATAAGGTAGAAGAATACCGCCACTTCGGCGGCATCCGCAACGAGGAAGACTATCTGATTACCGAAACCGGAGCACGCCGCCTGGGCAAGAAGATACCTTTGACCCCGGACGAAGTGGAGGCGCTGAGGTAAGATTAAACATTCGCCGTGTGCTATTTATCGTATAAATCTCTATCTTTGTGGCACTTTTTACACAAGAGTTGAAATCAAATTCATTAAGATACAACAGAAAATGGCACAAGAAGACGTTTTTAAGAAACTGGTATCGCACTGCAAGGAATATGGCTTTGTGTTCCCTTCCAGCGAGATTTATGATGGACTGGGAGCCGTGTACGACTACGGCCAGATGGGTGTGGAACTGAAAAACAACATCAAACAATACTGGTGGCAGAGCATGGTGCTGCTGCACGAAAACATCGTCGGCATAGACTCGGCCATCTTCATGCACCCCACCATCTGGAAGGCCAGCGGACATGTGGATGCGTTCAACGACCCTTTGATCGACAACCGTGATTCCAAGAAACGCTATCGTGCCGACGTACTGATAGAAGACCAGCTTGCCAAGTACGACGACAAGATAAACAAGGAGGTGGCCAAGGCCGCCAAACGTTTCGGCGAGGCTTTCGACGAGGAACAGTTCCGCACAACCAACGGCCGCGTGCTGGAGCATCAGGCCAAGCGCGACGCTTTGCACGAACGTTTTGCAAAGGCATTGAACGATACCAATCTCGAGGAACTCCGCCAGATTATCCTCGATGAAGAAATCGTATGCCCCATCAGCGGCACGAAGAACTGGACGGAAGTGCGCCAGTTCAACCTGATGTTTGCTACCGAGATGGGCTCAACCGCCGACGGCGCCATGAAGATATACCTCCGTCCCGAAACGGCGCAAGGCATCTTTGTGAACTACCTGAACGTGCAGAAGACCGGACGCATGAAGATACCTTTCGGCATCGCGCAGATAGGCAAGGCCTTCCGTAACGAAATCGTGGCCCGCCAATTCATCTTCCGCATGCGCGAGTTCGAGCAGATGGAGATGCAGTTCTTTGTAAAACCGGGCACCGAGCTGGATTGGTTCAAGACATGGAAGGAAACCCGCCTGAAGTGGCACAAGGCACTGGGATTCGGCGATGACCACTATCGCTATCACGACCACGAGAAGCTGGCTCACTACGCCAATGCCGCCACCGACATCGAGTTCCTGATGCCTTTCGGCTTCAAGGAAGTGGAAGGTATCCACAGCCGTACGAACTTCGACCTTTCCCAGCACGAGAAGTTCTCAGGCAAGAATATCAAGTACTTCGACCCCGAAACGAACGAGAGCTATACACCGTATGTTATCGAGACTTCCATCGGCGTAGACCGTATGTTCCTCAGCATCATGTCCGCCTCTTATTGCGAAGAGAAGCTGGAGAACGGCGAAACCCGCGTTGTGCTGAAGCTTCCCGCTGCTCTGGCTCCGGTGAAGCTGGCCGTGATGCCGCTGGTGAAGAAAGACGGACTGCCCGAAAAGGCACGCGAAATCATCGACAGCCTGAAGTTCCACTTCCACTGCCAGTATGACGAGAAAGACAGCATCGGCAAGCGCTATCGTCGTCAGGACGCCATTGGTACTCCCTATTGCGTCACCGTCGATCATCAGACACTGGAAGACAACTGTGTGACGCTGCGTAATCGCGACTCCATGGAGCAGGAACGTGTGCCTATCACCGAGCTGAACAATATCATTGCAGACCGAGTAAGCATCACTTCGTTGCTGAAGACATTGCAGTAAAAGCGGTTTGCATGATGTATGGATACATAGTCGGATACGGCTTGTACGGATTGACCGGATGCATAAGTTCATCCGTGTAATCCATTCCTAATAAAGAAACAGATGAATAATTATATATAATAGTTTAACCGAATGAGAAGATTATCCCTTTTGTTTTTGCCTTTCGTATGGTTGTTGGCAGGTATTTTTGTTTCCTGCGAGGAAAGTGAAGAGGCGGGAAAATATGATAATTGGCAAGAGCGCAACAAGATGTTTGTCGACTCGATAAAGACGTCGACCGGCGAAAATTATGTGTTTACAGCAGAGGCCGCCGATGCAATGGAGCTTGGAAAACTGTATGCTATACAAACCACAGCCAGCACCTCCGACGGGGCTCAATATGTATATTGCAGAAAGCTTGTAAAGAATGACGCGGGCGAGCGTCCGCTGTATGCGGGCTATCACTCCAAAGTAAATGCTTTCTATTACGGGACTTACATAAACGGAGATAAGTTCGACGGGAATTTCACCGGTTATAGTGCGCAAGACCGTGCGATACCCGTTCCACCGGCAAAGGCTCCCACCGATTTTGATGCGTATAGTGCTTTTGAAGTCTCGAAAGTGGTTGCAGGCTGGACGGCAGCTTTGCAGTTCATGCGAATGGGCGAGCGCTGGATGCTGTATATTCCGTGGCAAAGCGGATATGGAACGAGCAATTATACCTCCCAAGGCTCTACGAAGACCATTCCGGGCTATTCGGTGTTGACATTCGACGTGCAGCTGGTCAGCTTTGCGAAGTAATCCATCAGAGGATATATAGAAAAGAGCCATGCCATTACTCAAAAATAGAGTTTGGCATGGCTCTTTCGGTTTTCTCATCTGTATCTAAAAAACAATAGGCTGAATGGAGTGAAAGAGAAACGGAGTATAATAACTGTTTACTGTTAAGACCTCGTTTCCGGCAATGAACCAAGAGCTCGAAAGCCCCCCTTCGGGAAGGGCTTCTGAGAGGGGGTAGGCTAAGTATACGACTGAGATACCCTAAGTCGTATACTTAGCCTACCTCAGTCCTATACTTAGGTACCCTCCATATAGAACTGAAATTTCCTCCTCCTTTTTATCTGCCCTTCAAGAGATAAAAAATGGTGATATTTTTCAAAACAGAGAGAAGATTGTTTATACCTTTTTCCTGATGGCTTTTGCCCAAATCTCATACCCTTCCTCATTCAGGTGCAGGCCGTCGTTGGTCAGGTTGCTGCGCAATACGTTCGTACCTTTCTCCGTGAATAATGGGAAGAGGTTGATAAAAACAATCTTCTTTTCCTTGGCCAGTGCTTCGAGGCGGGCATTGATTTCGGGAATCATGTCTGTTTTTCCTGTCAGCCTTTTGTAGCGGCCGAAGCTCTCGTTGATGGGGAGCAGGCTTTGCAAAAACAGCTTGGTGTCGGGCGATTCGCGTTGAATGCGGTCTATCGTTGTGCGCATCATCGCCACGATGCTGTCTGTCGTGAGGTCGTGTGATACGTCGTTGACGCCGGTTAGCAGGAACAGTTTCTGCGGATGTCCGGGAAGAATCTGGTGCAGGCGGTCATAGATACCCATCACTTCGTCGCCGATGATGCCACGATTGCGCACATTTTTCTTCCCGAGGCGGGCAGACCAGTCACCACCGTTTTCGGTCAGGCTGTTGCCCAGCATCACGATGTCCTTGCCGGTGATGGAGGGTTCGTTCATGAATTGCAGGAAGCGTTTGTAGTAATGCTCCGTGTAAGTGCGCGGAATGGGGCAAATGGAAGCCGCTACGGCATTGGACACCAGCGAACGCAGGCGAACGGTGTTTTGACTGTCTTTGGGGTGTACGGCATTGATGAGCAGAATCACGGAAATATCATTGTCCGGATCTATGACGATGGAAGTACCTGTATAACCGGTATGTCCGTATGTGTTAGGGCCAAACAGGTCTCCGGTGTTCGAGGCGTATGCACTGAAGTTGTCCCAACCAAGTGTACGCCCGAAGGTGGCGGTGGCCCGGGGTACGGTACGCATGGCCTTCACACCAAGCGGACTGAGTATGCGGTGTCCGTTCCATTCGCCTCCGTTCTGTAAGGCGGCGCAGAGTACGGCAATATCTTCCGCACAGGAAAACAAGCCGGCATTGCCACTGATGCCTCCGTTCATGACACGTGCCAAGGGGTCGTGTACTTGTCCGCAAAGCACTTGCCCGTCTGTTTGCTTCTCGGTAGGAGCAATGTTGTTTACTGCACAGCGGTCAGAAGAGAGCGGAGAGCAGGAAGTGTTTACCCATTGCCCGTTTTTGTCGCGCTGGCAGGGCAGATAGTCGGTGTGGTTCATGCCCAGCACGTCGAAGATATTCTTGTGGGCAAAGTCGCGCAGGCTTTCTCCGGATACGGTCTCGATGATGTGTTGCAGGGTGATGAAGTTGAGGCAACTGTATTGAAAATCGGTTTGTGGCTTGAAGTCTCGCTTGCATGTGGCAATATACTCCATCAGTCCTTCAGGGTTAGGCGAACCGTATTGTTTCTCCAACTCAGTCACAGAGGCGTATGGAGGCAATCCGGAGGTGTGTGTCATTAAATCGGCAATGCGGATGACTTTCTTTTCTTTACCGTCCTCGCTCTCCCAATTCTTGAATTCGGGGATGTAGAGGTTCACGGGGTCGAGCATGCGTATCTTGCCGCGCTCTGCCAGTATCATGACGCAAATGGCAGTAGACATGGATTTGCTGCAAGAGGCCATGTCGAAAATGGTGTTTGTTGTCATCGGCTGCGTGTCAGGATAGACGCGCTTGTTGCCGTATGCTTTCAGGTAGGCCATTTTCCCACCCCGCACCACGGCAAGTACCGCACCGGGAATCTCACGATTGGCAATGGCTGTTTCAATGGCTTCGTCGGCGTACATCAGCTTGCGCGAGTCCATGCCCACCTGTTCGGGGGCTACACGCTGCAAAGATTGTCCGAAGGCTGTTTGCAGGCAGAATAGAAAAAGAAGGAGGAAGAGTTTGAAGTTACTTTGGGTAGATTTTGACTGTATCATATTCGATTTCCTTTCTAAAGTTTTTATTAAGAAATACTTATGTTCGTAGTGGTGGAGAGAAGGGAGGGCTTTAGAGACTTCTATACGCATCCACCGCATTCTTTACCGATCCGTGCATCAACAGCAATGCCTTGGCCTTGCCATAATCCAGTCCGAGTTCCTCTACCAGCATGCGTGTGCCGCGGTCTACCAGTTTCTTGTTGCTGAGCTGCATGTTCACCATCTTGTTGCCCTTCACGCGTCCCAACTGTATCATGACGGAAGTGGTAATCATGTTCAGAATCATTTTCTGTCCCGTGCCCGACTTCATGCGCGAACTCCCTGTCACATATTCCGGGCCTACAATCATTTCGATGGCTACATCGGCCTCTGCAGCCATAGGCGAATCGGGATTGCTGGTGATGCAGCCGGTCAGGATGCCGTGTTCGCGGGCTTCGTGCATGGCGCCAATCACGTATGGAGTGGTTCCCGATGCAGCAATGCCGATGACGGTATCCTTGTCTGTGATGTTCCGTTCCGTCAGTTCTTCCCATCCGCGATGCACGTCATCTTCGGCGTTTTCCACCGGATTGCGCAGTGCGGTGTCTCCTCCCGCTATCAGTCCAATGACCAATGTGGGAGGCATGCCGAAAGTAGGAGGTATTTCCGAGGCGTCGAGCACGCCGAGGCGTCCGCTGGTACCTGCACCCATGTAGAAGATACGTCCGCCTTGCTTCATGCGCGGCACAATCAGGTTCACCAGTTTCTCTATTTGCGGAATGGCCTTTTGTACGGCAAGTGCCACTTTTTGGTCTTCCGTGTTGATGTCTTCCAGAATCTCACGGACAGACTTTTTTTCCAGATCGTTGTAGAGCGAGGGTTGCTCTGAGATTTTTACGAACATAAGGCGATTTATTTTTTTTAATGGTTTACTATGCTAATATGCTTGCGCATCATCATTTTTTTATCCTTTCCCGTTGTGATACTTAATCAGTCCTTCCATCGGGCTTTTGAGGATGTTCCCCACTTGGATGCCCGTTTCATAGGCGGCCTCTATCAGCACTTCCTTGTAGTGGAAAGCCACCGAACCGATGAAGTGCACTTTCTCGTGCTGATAGCCGTCGTACTGCATGACATTGCGCTTGAGGAATGCCTTGAAGCTGCTCAATACCAAGTTGTGCACGCAAGGTTCGTCCATGTTCTGTGCAAGGAACGGCGACAGGCTTGCCAGAAAACGGTTGGGGAACGGTTGGCGATACACACGGTCGATGATGTCGGCAGGCGTCAGGCCGAACTGCTCGAGGAACTTCTCTTTCAGTCCGGGCGTCATCTGGTCTTTCAGCAGGTCGCCCACCAAGAGTTTGCCCAAGCAGGCGCCGCTGCCTTCATCGCCTAAGATAAAGCCCAGGGGCGACACGTTCGCCACGATGTCTTCCCCGTTGTAGTAGCACGAGTTGGAGCCGGTGCCCATGATGCAGGCAATGCCGGCCGTGTGTCCGCAAAGCCCGCGCGCAGCCGCCAGCATGTCGGTGCTGACTTCTATGGCGCCTTTCACCTTGAGATGCTTGGTGATGGCACGGTGCATCGTGGCAATCTTATCGGGAAAGCCGCATCCCGCACCATAAAAATAGACGGCATCCGGTTCGTCGGACTTCAGCTGCGGCAATAGCGCCGTCGCTATCTCGTTGCTGATTTCTTCTTCCGAC
>CAUUOT010000029.1:0-8624 GCA_963546815.1 uncultured Bacteroides sp. | reverse complement strand
CTGTCGATGATACAGGCAGAAGTAGTCACCCGCTACGGATGGCTTTCTTCGCAGGAGTTTACAGATATCGTAGCCATCAGCCAAATGACCCCCGGACCCATTGGCATCAACTCGGCAACATACGTAGGGTTTACTGCCACGAGTAGCGTATGGGGAGCAGTCGTTGCCACTGTTGCCGTGGTACTGCCCTCGTTCATACTGATGCTGACCATCAGCAAGTTCTTCCTGAAGTATCAGAAACATTCGTCGGTAGAGGCAGTGTTCAGTGGTCTGCGGCCTGCGGTAGTGGGATTGTTGGCATCGGCTGCACTAGTACTGATGAATACGGAAAACTTCGGCTCGCCGACAGAAGACACGTACACCTTCGTCACCAGCTGCATGCTCTTCCTCGTGGCGTTCATCGGCACAAGAAGATATCGGCTGAACCCCATCGGAATGATTATAACCTGCGGAATAGCCGGATTGCTGTTGTACTGAGCCAGTTACAATTTCACTTTCTTCTTTGTAGATTTCGATTCGTTGTGCAAGCGATCGAGGGCGGTCACTACATAGACGTACTTGGTCTTCCCGTCCTCATAAGGCAGTTTGTAGAAGTTGTCGCGCGTCACGGCCACGATATGCGAAGGGTCATCGAGGTTCATCTTCTCTTTCGGGGAGAAGCGATACACCACATACTGCACGGCACGATTCATCTCCTCCCGATATTTGGGTGCAGTCCAAAAGAGGAGATATCCGTCCGCCGTCCACACAGGTTTGAGTTTGCTCACCTTGGCGGGAGCCTCGCTGTCCATGAAGTTGAAAACAGGAGGCAAAGCAGGATATTTATGGTACTCGGCAATGAGGGCGTCGCGATAGCGACCGGCGTTCTCCACCACCGCGATAGCAGGCCACTGGCAACTGCCGCCAATGGTCTGGTAAGCCCGTTGCCAAGCCATCTTGCGCGGAAGCTGGTTGATAGACGGATCTTCCGGGTCAACGTGCTGCACGGTGTTCATCACAGACTGGCCGATGAAGAGTGGGCGGTTCTCGGTATGTGTGGCCCACCACTTGACGAGGGTTTCATAGTCGGCCACAGGATGTCCTATCTGCCAATAAATTTGGGGGATATTGTAGTCTATCCAACCCTCACGCGCCCAGAGCAGAACGTCGGCATAGAGGTCGTCGTAGTTCTGCAGGCCATTGGTGGGGCTTCCCAACGGATCGCTGCTCTGGTTGCGGTAGATGCCAAAGGGCGAGACGCCGAACTTGACCCACGGCTTAATCCCGCGGATGGTTTCGTGTAATTGCCTGATAAGAAGGTTGACATTGCTCCGTCGCCAGTCTCCCTTGTCGCTGAATCCGCCTCCATAGCGTGCGAAGCTCTCGTCGTCGGGAAAGTCTTTTCCTTTGATGGGATAGGGGTAGAAGTAGTCGTCCATGTGGATAGCGTCCACGTCATAACGAGCGACAATGTCACTCACCACCATACAGATGTGACGGCGGCTCTCGGGTAAAGCGGGGTCGAAGAAGAGCTGGTCACCGTAAGTAACGAACCACTCAGGGTGGATGTTGTACACATGTTCGGGCGCCAGTTCATTCTTCAGAGTGGTCTTGACTCGATAAGGATTTATCCATGCGTGGAGCTCCATGCCGCGCTTGTGACACTCGTCAATCATAAACTGCATGGGGTCCCAATACGGGACCGGCGGCTGGCCCTGCACACCAGTCAGGAAACGGCTCCACGGTTCAAGACGCGAGGCATAGAGGGCATCACTCTCGGGCCGCACTTGGAAGATGATGGCATTGATACCCGCCTCACGGAGGGAGTTCAGTTGCTCGGTCAATGTCTGTTTCAGCCGGTCGGTGGGGATGCCACGAAACTGTCCGCTGACCGAATGTATCCATGCGGCGCGAAATTCACGTTTGGGATGCGTAGTCCCGGTGGGCATCTGCGCACATACTTCTACGCTCATCAACAAGACGATAATCAGGTATAAAAAAGGGGTCGTTCTCATCTTTCTAAAAGAATATATTTCATTATGTTGAAAGCGAAAATAGCGTTTTATCAAGTAGAAAACGGATAGGAGACAGAAAGTATAACATATCTTAACCAAGATAAGGACGGGCGGTGACCACGAATGGACAGGTACTTGGCAGGGTATAACTGGGGAGATAGAAACTTGCTTCTTATTTATTATCATTTCCCCGGGTAGTTCGGTAGGATGATGTTTAGGAATGGTTATATAAAAGTTCTATATTTTGACAAGTTAGGATGTTTAATATATAGTAAGTATTTTTTCTTCTTGAAAGAAAGGAAATAATAGATATAAGATCTGTATTCGAGATAACCGGATACAGCTATTCGATATTGCCTTTCTTTGGATATCAAGATCAATTATATCCGGATTCGGAGGGGGCTTTCTCCCCTAAAAAAGGGTGTAAAGGCCTTTATTCTACCCTCGGTTTGCATTATCTTTGCAGTCCGAAATCCACCCTAATACAGACTTTATATGGCAGAAAATAACTCTATCTCCATCAAAGGCGCGCGTGTTAACAACCTAAAAAACATCAATGTAGATATTCCTCGTAATCGTTTGGTAGTCATTACCGGACTGTCCGGTTCAGGCAAGTCGTCGCTTGCTTTCGACACGCTTTACGCCGAAGGGCAACGCCGCTACGTGGAGAGCCTGAGCAGCTACGCCCGCCAGTTCTTGGGGCGGATGAGCAAACCCGAATGCGACTTCATCAAAGGCATACCGCCCGCTATTGCCATTGAGCAAAAGGTAAGTAGCCGTAATCCTCGTTCTACAGTAGGTACCTCCACAGAGATATACGAATACCTGCGACTGCTCTATGCGCGGATAGGAAAGACGTTCAGCCCCGTCAGCGGACAGGAGGTGAAGAAACATTCCACCGAAGACGTCGTGCGATGTATGCTGGAGCATCCCGAAGGCACACGCTATACCGTGCTTGCCCCCTTGGTACTGCGCGAAAGCCGCACCCTGCAACAACAACTGGAGGTGGACATGAAGCAGGGATTCACCCGGCTGGAGGTGAACGGCGAAACGATGCGCATGGAGGAATATCAACCGAAAGCCGGTGACACCGTTTTCCTGCTGATAGACCGCATGACGGCCTCGGCCGAGAAAGACTCCATCAGTCGCCTGACCGACTCAGCCGAGACGGCCATGTACGAGGGCGACGGCGCCTGCCTGCTGCGCTTTTACCAACCGGACGGCACAACGTGCCTTTACCGCTTCAGCACTAAGTTCGAGGCAGACGGCATCACTTTCGAAGAGCCGAACGACCAGATGTTCTCTTTCAACTCGCCCGTAGGCGCCTGTCCGGTATGCGAAGGCTTCGGCAAGGTGATAGGTATTGACGAGCATCTGGTAGTACCCGACCGCTCGCTGTCCGTCTATGACGGTGCTGTGGTGTGCTGGCGAGGCGAGGTGATGGGCGAATGGCGGGACATGGTGATACGAGGAGCCGAGAAAGCAGGCTTCCCCATCTTTACCCCCTACTACGAACTGACCGACGAACAGCGTCGGATGCTCTGGGAAGGCACGCCTTACTTCGAAGGCATCAATGCTTTCTTCAAGATGGTGCAGGAGAACCAATACAAGATACAATACCGCGTGATGTTGGCACGTTATCGTGGCAAGACCATCTGTCCCAAGTGCCACGGCACCCGCCTAAAACCCGAAGCCAACTACGTGCGAGTGGGAGGACGCAGCATCTCCGAGCTGGTGGATCTGCCCATCACAGAACTGAAGCTTTTCTTCGACAAACTTAAACTCGAACCTCACGATGCCGATGTAGCACGCCGTCTGCTGACGGAGATAAACAATCGCATCCGCTTCTTGCTCGACGTAGGTCTGGGCTATCTCACACTGAACCGCCTGAGCAACTCGCTGTCCGGCGGCGAGAGCCAGCGCATCAACCTTGCCACCTCGCTGGGCAGCAGCTTGGTGGGCAGCCTCTACATCCTCGACGAACCGAGCATCGGCCTGCACAGTCGAGACACGAACAAACTCATCGGCGTGCTGCGCCAACTGCAACAGTTGGGCAATACGGTCGTCGTTGTGGAGCACGACGAAGAAATCATCCGCGCGGCGGACTATATCATCGACATCGGTCCCAAGGCAGGACGCTTGGGAGGCGAAGTGGTCTATCAGGGTGATATGAAAGATCTCCGCAAAGGAAGCAACAGCTACACCGTGCGCTACCTGTTGGGTGAAGAAACCATCCCAACGCCCGCACAACGCCGCCCGTGGAACAACTATATCGAGATTAAAGGGGCCCGTGAAAACAACCTGAAAGGAGTGGACGTGCGATTCCCGCTGAACGTAATGACCGTGGTGACAGGTGTCAGCGGTTCGGGTAAGAGTACGCTGGTGCGCGACATCTTCTATCGTGCCCTGAAACGCGAACTGGACGAATGCAACGAACGTCCGGGCGAGTTCGTCTCCATCAGCGGCGATCTACGCAACCTGCGCAATGTGGAGTTCGTAGACCAGAACCCTATCGGGAAATCGTCACGAAGCAATCCGGTGACTTACATCAAGGCTTACGATGAAATACGCAAGCTCTGGGCGGAACAACCTCTTGCCAAGCAGATGGGCTACAGTGCCGGACATTTCAGCTTCAACAGCGAGGGAGGACGTTGCGAGGAGTGCAAGGGCGAAGGTACCATCACTGTGGAGATGCAATTCATGGCCGACCTTGTACTGGAATGCGAGTCGTGCCACGGCAAACGCTTCAAAGCCGACACACTGGAGGTGAAGTTCCACGACGTCAACATCTACGACGTGCTGAACATGACCATCGACCAAGCCATCGAGTTCTTTGCAAAGCATGGGCAGAAGAAAATCGTAAAGAAGTTACAACCCCTTCAAGATGTGGGTTTGGGATATATCAAGCTGGGGCAATCGTCCTCCACGTTATCAGGCGGTGAGAATCAACGTGTGAAGTTGGCCTATTACCTCAGCCAGGAGAAGGCCGACCCCACCCTCTTTATCTTCGACGAGCCAACCACCGGTCTGCACTTCCACGACATCAAGAAACTGCTCGAGGCATTCGATGCGCTGATACGCCGTGGGCACTCCATCCTCATCATCGAACACAACCTCGACGTGGTGAAGTGTGCGGATTATGTGATAGACCTCGGCCCGGAAGGCGGAGACCAAGGCGGCTACATCGTAACGGCAGGCACACCCGAAGAGGTGGCCCGATGTGCCGCAAGCTATACCGGACAGTTTCTGCAAGAGAAACTATAGGGGAAACGAGGTTGGCTGATCTTTTAGACGCGGATAACGCAGATTTCTTTTAATCTGTGTTATCCGCGTCATCTGCGTCTAAAAGAATTCTTCTCCTTTTATTAGAAGTAAAAGCCGAAGCCTACCTTCAGTCCGAGTTTGGAGCGGTCATTGTTGATATTCCAATAGATGGCAGGTTCAATGGTAACGGTGCGACTGAGGAAAAACGCATACCCCGCCTCTACCCCAAGGGAGAGTTTGGTCTGGTCTCTACCGCCCCAGTCCCAGCGGTCCAGATTGATATCAGCTCCGAAGAAGAGCCCGACTTGGTCGAAGTAGTAGCGGCCACCCACACCCAAGGTATAGATATCAAGGTCGGAACCGCCGTTATTCCACGAAGCGCCCGCATGTAAAAGCAAGGCCACATTGTCTATCAGGAACGCGCCACCCTTGGCTTCGAAACCGAGAGAGGTCTTATTCGTCCCCGTATCGTGCGAGAGTTCCAGACCCGTGACGGAGGGATTTACCATCCATTTACCCTTTTCAAACTGAGCGTGCGCCGTGAGCGTGGCAACAAGCATACAAGCAACTAATGCAATCTTTCTCATCTTTATTTATCTTTTTGGGGGGAAGTGAATCATCATCTTTTCTCATCCTCTTCGCGGCGGCGTCTTTGCAACTCCTCTTTTTTGCGGAGCACCAGCCACAACACCAAAACGATGACGTACGAAACCGCTACGGTGACGTACTTCTCCGTCGTGCTGATTTCCGTATTGCGAGGCAAGAAGTAGGCAGCCGTCGCCGTGACGTAAATGAGCAAGGCAATGGCAAGCTTGGTAGATTTCTTCAGTTTCTTCATCAGTACCGTTTTTTTGAAGTAGAGGACACAAAAGGCCCTTTCGTGCGTGCAAATGTAGTGGTTTTCCAAGTAAAGTCTGTCATTTAGTCGGGTGTTTTGCCTACCTTCGCCGGCAAATCAAGGGAAATAAGGAAGTAATGAACCACCGTTCTCATTCATCTATAAAGGGATTTCTCTCCGCTTTGTTGTGCACGATATGCTGTCTGTCTCTTGGGGCGCAACCCCGCAAATACGAGGTGCGGGCGGCATGGGTAACAGCTGTTTACGGTCTGGACTGGCCGAAGACGAGGGCTACTTCCGCCGAAGGCATACGCCGGCAGCAAGCCGAACTTATCGAGATATTAGACAGGTTGAGGGCCGCCAACTTCAACACGATATTGTTCCAGACACGGACACGCGGAGATGTGCTTTACCGCTCTTCTATCGAGCCTTACAACCCCATCTTGACGGGGAAAACGGGCGGCAATCCGGGTTACGACCCACTGGCATTTGCCGTAGAGGAGTGCCACAAGCGAGGGATGGAATGCCACGCATGGATGGTGACCATCCCCCTGGGCAGCCGCAAGCACGTAGCGTCGTTGGGCGGACAGTCGGTGACAAAGCGGAAGCCCGCCATCTGCGTGCCGTACAAACGGGAGTACTTCCTCAACCCCGGGCATCCGCAAACCAAAGAGTACCTGATGAGCCTTGTCCGCGAGGTGGTGGAACGTTACGACGTGGACGGCGTGCACTTCGACTACCTGCGTTACCCGGAGCACGCACTGCGCTTCCCCGACGGACACGAGTACAGACGCTACGCCAACGGCCGCAGCCTGGAGCAATGGCGCAGGGACAACCTCACCGAAATCGTGCGCTATATATATAAAGGTGTAAAGTCGCTCAAGCCATGGGTCAAGGTCAGCACCTGCCCCGTGGGCAAATACCGCGACACCTCGCGCTACTCCTCGCGCGGATGGAACGCCTTCCACACCGTGCATCAAGACGTACAGGGGTGGCTGGGCGAGGGCATCCAAGACCAGATATACCCCATGATGTACTTCCGCGGAAACGGTTTCTACCCTTTCGCCCTCGACTGGAAAGAGCAGAGCAACGACCGCCACATCATCCCCGGACTGGGTATTTACTTCCTCCACCCCGACGAGGGAGACTGGACGGTGGACGAGATAGAACGTCAGCTTCACTTCATACGCACGCACGGCCTCGACGGCGAGGCGCATTACCGCGTGAAGTATCTGATGGACAACACTCAGCACCTCTACGACCTGCTGGCGGACACGTACTATGCCTCGCCCGCCCTGCAACCGCCCATGCCGTGGGTGGACAGCGTGCCCCCCACCGCCCCGACCAATCTCCGTACGGAACAATTATCCCAAGATTATCTGCGTCTTCGTTGGGAACCTTCTACTGACAATGACCGGCAGAATGCACCGATGTATGTCATCTACGGATCGGACATGTATCCGGTAGACATCTCCAATCCGGAAAACATTCTGGCACAACGAATACAAAAAACAGAGTTTATCTATGCCCCTGTCTTTCCTTGGACTGCCCGTAAGTATTTTGCGGTGACCGCAGTAGATCGGTGTGGAAACGAGAGCAAAGCAGCACAGTAAAAGACCTCTATGTTTAAACCATATTTCATCATTCAAACCAGTCAACCTACTAAATATAAATCCTATGGAAAAAATACCCTCAACAATTTTCACCGACACTAAAGCTCACTATGAACTTTTAGACGGTTTTCGTGGTGTGGCCGCCCTTATCGTCATGTGGTATCATGTATTCGAAGGCTATACTTTTGCCGGCGACACCCTGATAGAGAATTTCAATCACGGTTATTTGGCCGTAGATTTCTTTTTCATGCTTTCCGGATTCGTTATCAGCTATGCCTATGACGACCGATGGAGTAAAAACTTCACCATGAAGAACTTCTTCAGACGCCGTCTGGTACGCCTCCATCCCATGGTCATCATGGGAGCCATGTTAGGAGCTATCACTTTCTGCATTCAAGGAAGCGTGCAATGGGATGGAACACACATTGCCACGTCCATGACAATGCTGGCATTGCTTTCTACCATACTGCTTATTCCGGCACTGCCGGGTGCAAGCCACGAAGTCCGTGGAAACGGAGAAATGTTTCCACTGAACGGACCTTCTTGGTCACTATTCTTTGAATATATTGGCAACATACTTTACGCACTATTCATTCGCCGCTTTTCCACCAAAGCACTGACTGCATTCGTAATGTTTACGGGAATGGGATTGGCAACATTCGCCCTCTCCGACATTTCCAGCTATGGCAGCATCGGAGTGGGCTGGACATTGGATGTCATAAACTTCGGGGGCGGGGCATTGCGAATGCTCTTCCCTTTCTCAATGGGTATGCTCTTGGCGCGCAACTTCAAGCCCATCCGGGTGAGAGGAGCATTCTGGATAGGTACAGCCTTGTTAGTGGCTTTGCTCGCGATGCCCTATATAGAAGGAACAGAAAGCATCTGCCGGAACGGCATTTATGAAATTTTCTGCAT
>CAUUOT010000028.1:0-8768 GCA_963546815.1 uncultured Bacteroides sp. | reverse complement strand
AAGTCGCGGTTCAGGCGGGCGATGTTGCTGATGGAAACGTTCTTGGGACATTCGGCTTCGCAGGCACGCGTGTTGGTGCAGTTACCGAATCCCAGCTCGTCCATCTTGCTCAGCATGGCCTTAGCACGGCGCAATGCTTCGGGCTTGCCTTGCGGCAGCAGGTTGAGCTGGCTCACCTTGGCAGAGACGAACAGCATGGCAGAGCCGTTCTTGCAGGCTGCTACGCAGGCTCCGCAACCGATGCACGAGGCGGCATCCATCGCTTCGTCGGCAATGGGCTTGGGGATGAGGATGGCGTTAGCGTCTTGAGGAGCGCCGGTACGTACACTGACGTAACCGCCCGCCTGCATAATCTTGTCGTATGCTGTGCGGTCCACCATCAAGTCCTTGATAACCGGGAAGCCTGCCGAACGCCACGGCTCTACGGTGATGGTATCGCCGTCTTTGAAGCGTCGCATGTAGATTTGACAGGTTGTGGCACCCGTCGCCGGGCCATGCGGATGTCCGTTGATGTAGAGCGAGCACATGCCGCAGATACCTTCACGACAGTCGTGGTCGAATACCACTGGCTCTTTGCCTTCGCTGATGAGTTGTTCGTTCAGGATATCCAGCATTTCGAGGAATGAGGTATCTCCGGGGATGTCTTTCATGGGGTATGTTTCAAAAGCGCCCTTTGCTTTCGGGCCTTTCTGGCGCCATACCTTGAGCGTGAATGATATATTTTTGTCCATTGTTTGAATTTCTTTTAATGTTCAACGTCTGTTAGCTCTTGTAGTTACGGGTTTGTACCTTGATGGCTTCGTACACCAGCGGTTCTTTCAGTAGCGCCGGTTCTTTCTCGTCGGAGCCTTGGTGTTCCCAGCAAGCCACGTAGAAGTAGTTCTCGTCGTCGCGCTTGGCTTCGCCCTCTTCCGTTTGGTATTCCTCGCGGAAGTGTCCGCCGCAGCTTTCGTTGCGGTTCAGTGCGTCGTAAGCCACCAGCTCGCCCATCGTGATGAAGTCGTACAGACGGATGGCTTTGTCCAGCTCTACGTTCATGCCTTCTTTATCGCCGGGTATGAACAGTTCTTTTTCAAACTCCTTGCGGATTTCTTTCAGTCTCTTCAAACCTTCTTTCAATCCTTCGGCTGTGCGTCCCATACCTACGTATTCCCACATGATGTGTCCCAGTTCTTTGTGGATGGAGTCTACCGATTTCTTTCCCTTGATGTTCATCATCCAGTCTATCTTGTCTTGAACGGCCTTTTCTGCTTCGGCAAACTCGGGCAGGTCTGTAGAGAAACGTGGAACGGTAATCTGGTCGGCCAAGTAGTTTTGAATGGTGTAGGGCAACACGAAATATCCGTCTGCCAGTCCCTGCATCAATGCCGAAGCACCGAGGCGGTTGGCACCGTGGTCGGAGAAGTTGCACTCGCCGATGGCAAACAGTCCTTTGACGGATGTCATCAGTTCGTAGTCCACCCATATACCGCCCATGGTGTAGTGGATGGCCGGATAAATCATCATCGGGTTTTCGTAAGGGCTGACGTCGGTGATTTCTTCGTACATGTCGAAGAGGTTTCCGTAGCGTTGCGCCACCACATCCTTGCCCAAGCGGTTGATTGCTTCGGAGAAATCGAGGAATACGGCCAAGCCGGTATTGTTCACGCCGAAGCCTTTGTCGCAACGTTCTTTGGCTGCACGGCTGGCTACGTCGCGCGGAACAAGGTTACCGAAGGCCGGATAACGGCGTTCCAAGTAGTAGTCGCGGTCTTCTTCGGGGATGTCTTTTCCTTGCAGGGTACCTTCTTGCAGTTTCTTGGCGTCTTCCAACTTCTTCGGCACCCAGATGCGGCCATCGTTGCGCAGAGATTCGGACATCAGAGTCAGCTTGGACTGTTTGTCGCCATGCACGGGTATGCAAGTGGGGTGAATTTGCACGTAAGCAGGATTGGCAAACCAAGCGCCCTTGCGGTAGCAGGCCATTGCAGCGGAGCAGTTGCACGCCATGGCATTGGTGGAAAGGAAGTAGGCATTGCCGTAACCGCCGGTGGCAATGACCACGGCATGGGCGGCGAAGCGTTCCAGCTTGCCCGTCACAAGGTTCTTGGCGATGATTCCGCGGGCACGGCCGTCTACAAGAACAACATCTTCCATCTCGTAGCGCGTGTAGAGCTTCACGGTACCAGCATTGACCTGACGGCTCAGCGCTGAATAGGCACCCAGCAGCAACTGTTGTCCGGTTTGGCCTTTGGCATAGAACGTGCGCGAAACCTGTGCACCGCCGAAAGAACGGTTGTCGAGCAAGCCGCCGTATTCGCGGGCAAAGGGAACGCCTTGCGCCACACATTGGTCGATGATGCTGTTCGATACCTCTGCCAAGCGGTACACATTGGCTTCGCGGGCGCGATAGTCGCCTCCCTTCACGGTATCATAGAACAGGCGATAAACGGAGTCGCCGTCGTTCTGGTAATTCTTTGCGGCATTGATACCGCCTTGTGCTGCAATGGAGTGTGCGCGTCGTGGAGAGTCTTGTATGCAGAAGTTGAGCACTCTGAAACCCATTTCGCCGAGCGAAGCGGCAGCAGATGCGCCTGCAAGTCCTGTTCCCACTACAATGATGTCCAGACGGCGTTTATTGGCGGGGTTTACTAATTTCTGATGAGCCTTATAGTTGGTCCATTTCTCAGCCACCGGTCCTTCCGGTATTTTAGAATCTATCTTAGTCATAATGCTATATACTTTTTAATCGTTTACAATTAGAAATCAGCAAGCGCCGCACAAAGATTGTACGAAGAACGCCACCACTACCAGTGCGAAGCAAGCAACGACAAGAGTGGAGTAGATGTAGGAGATGCACTTCCAGCGTTCAATCCAGACTTTGTTGTTCCAGCCCAGCGACTGCATAGAGCTCCAGAAGCCGTGAGTGAGATGAAACCACAGTGCGCCCAGCCAAACAAGGTAGAGCACGACGAATAGCGGATTGCCGAATGTGTTGCGAATGTGATAAACGCCGTTGGCGGCATAGGCCAGCGTCTGCTCGTCGGTTTCCAAACCCATTTGGTGCATCAGCTCGGGGAGCTGCATCTTAGCCCAGAAGTTCATCAGGTGCAGAGCCAGACCTAAGATTACAATGATGCCCAGCACAAGCATGTTTTGCGAAGCCCACTCTACGTTTTTAGGTTTCTCTACCACCGCATAGCGTTCGGCGCCGCGTGCTCTGCGATTTTGGATGGTGAGCCAGAAAGCGTAGATGATGTGGATGATGAACAAAGCAGCCAGTCCCACTGTGGCAACCAGTGCATACCAGTTGGCGCCGAGGAACTCGCAAACTAAGTTGTAGCCTTCGGCAGATACCAGCGCCACGAGGTTCATTGCCATGTGAAACGTCAGAAACAGGACAAGGGCGATGCCGGTAACGCTCATCACCACCTTCCTTCCTACAGATGAATTACTTAACCACATAAATGATTGAATTTTAAGTTATTTAATAGTTAGAGAATATATTGGCTGAGGATTGAGTCCGTCAATATTTCGCAAAAGTAGATGAAATACCTCGATTAAGCAAGGAATTAAAGAAATTATTCCATAATAGGTAGGAGAAGCCGCAATTGCCGGCAAAACAAAAAGAAAGTCCCTTCTGCGCATGGTGCAGGAGGGACTTTCTTTCTCTGTTGCCGTTTCGTGCTTGGTTATTACTTCGCTTGTGCCGGCATCTTGTCCGGTTTAACGGTGTACACTTTGCCGGCAGAGATGGTACGTGATGGAAGGGTCCAGCTATACTCAGTTCCGTCAATCGTTAATTTCAATTCGGCGGTGCCGGTATAATCCTCTTTAATCAGGATAGGAATGAAGACGTCGCGCTGCAAGACGCCGTTCTTAATCTCGGCCTCTACGGAGGGGAACACTTCGACACCGAAATCATAATTCCGGATATTAAAAGTTGTAGGATCATAAGTGGCAAGGTAGAAACCGTTTGCTTTCAACTTTTCATAATTGATTTTGCTGGTTCCCGTGTGATTGCTGAAGATTTGCAAGCCTTGGGGCAAGCGCAGAAACGAGGTGCCAGGGTTGGACAGGTTGAGTCGGGGTATCTCTTGGTTGGCTATCGTTATGTTGGTGGCGTAGAACACGCTGTAATCACCTATCCCTTCCAGATTGTCCGTAGTAACATCGTTCATGTTATTCATAGTGAAGAGAGCACTGCCCGCATAATAATTATTATTGCCTGCAGCTCCCCGATACGGATAATACACGCCCACAGTCACCGTGCCGTTGGCGGGCAAGTGCGTGTCGGCCGGAGCGCTAAACGTAGCCGTGCGGCCGTCCGCGCTCTTGAATGCCAGCGTGAACTTCTCTACGTAGCGGTTAGTTCCTATCTCGTACACCACAGAGAGGGCGTCGTTGTAGTTCCAAACGCTTTTATAGACGTTGTCCACGTCGAGGGCGTAGGTGATGCGTGTATCAGCGTTCGCCTTTTCGGGCAGTGTCACGGTGAGGGTAAGGGGTTTAGCCTCGGGGGTGTCCTGAGTCTGGTTTTCGTTGGTGCAGCTTGCTGCCAGCAAGGCAAAGGCTGCGAAAAAAAACCGATTTGTTTTCATACGTTTTGTGAGTTTTGTTTTATTTTTTACTTGATATACGCTTTGCGGTTTACCAGTCTTCGCCGGGTAGTCCGGGCAGCGGGGCGGTGCTTCCGCCAAGGATGTTTTGAGCGGTTTCCACCTCAATGATTTCGAGGGCGGGGGCAACGTATTTTTGTTGGGTTGCACCTGCGGGGGCTGTCTGTTTGTTTTCTTGTTCTTTCATTTTGTTCTCTTTTTAGATTTAACATTGTCAATATCCGATACCGGAAGTTTCCTTATTTCATTTTTATTTTATCTAAAAAATAGCTCAGAACAAATGTAAACATTTAACTGTATTTTACTTTTCGGGGGGGATAAAATATAAGAATTTTTAATTTTGATTGACAAAATTATACAAGCTAAGCTTGCGGACCGTCTTTCTTTTTTCTTTAATAGCGTAAGTTCGAGATAATAATATTGAACAAGTGAGACGTTACTACAATGACATGATAATCAACGCGATAGGAGGTGTGCTAAATGCTCCTCCGGTTTTTAGTAAATTTCCCCCCGGTTTTTAGTAATTTTCCCCTGAATTTTTAGTAAAAATCCGGTGAGTTTTTAGTAAAAACCGAATCGACGTTTTTCATGAAGTATTTTTTATACATAAATTCTTTACATGAAGACGTGAACAGGGGGCTATCGATTTCTGCGGACTTCCTTTTTATTTGATGCGATATCTCATCTGGAATTTACTTTTGATAGGGTCTTTTTTTTTCATGAGAAAAGCCGCAGAAGACAGGGGTCGCACTGTATGCCTTTTGATGGATGGATAGGCGGAAAACGGTCTGTTCGGCGATTTATGCTTACCTTTGCCGCGTACCAACCCGTTTGCTTTTATGAGAAAGAAATTCTTTTGGATATGTTTCGCCTTTGTTTGCTCCTGCGGGCTGTCTGCACAGAACTGGGACGTCCGTGCGTTGCATCGGGTCAACAACTGGAAAGGCGGTTTTGTGCGGGGCTACAACAGAATGATGTCCGTCACGGAGCCGTATATCGCTTTCGGCGTGCCGGTAGCCATGGCGGTGATGGCTTGTATGAAGGACGACAAAAAGCTATGGAAAGAGGCGATGTATGTGGGCTGCAGCGTGGCTGGTGCCTTTATACTGGCGCAGGGCATGAAGTACGCGGTGAATCGCGAGCGCCCTTACGACGCTTATCCGGATATAGTGTACGCTTATAGCCGCGAAGATAGTCCATCGTTCCCTTCGGCACATACGGCTACGGCTTTTGCTTTGGCCGCCTCGCTTTGCGTGAAGCATCCCAAGTGGTACGTCATAGCTCCGTCGGCGTTGTGGGCATGCTCGGTAGGCGTCTCGCGGATAAACGAGGGGGTGCACTATCCTTCTGATGTACTGGCGGGGGCGGTAATCGGTGCGGGTTGCGCCGTAGCGGGCATCTACCTGACCCGTTGGCTGAATAGGTTGTTGGGCGACTGAGGGCGGGGAGGCGCCGTGTCAGTGGTTCTTTAGGGTCAGTTCGTAGGTGCCGTCGTTGAGTATCTTTAAGGCTTGCTGCACACTCTGGTTGGTGGCGTTCATCACTTGAAAATACTCGTTCATGTCCCAGAGGTCGCGGGCAATCAAGGCTTTGCATTGCGTGCGTATCAGGGGCAGCGAGCGTTGGTACTGCGCCTCGTCAAAGGTCATCTTCTCTTTTTGGGCCGCGGCGCGCATGTCCGTCAGAAAATCCGGGTCTATGCGGAACAGTTTGTCGAAGTCCTGAAACGTCTTGTACCGGCTGCGCAAGTCGTAACGGTGCTTCTCGATGTATCTTGCGACACTCTTGATGATTATGCCTCGGGCCAGGAGGTTGCGATGATAGTCTGTGTATTGGGCGGTATCTATCGGAACGAAGAAGTCAGGCATGATGCCTCCCCCTCCGTAGACCACACGTCCCAGCCGCTTGGTGCGCACCTTCAGCGAGTCGGCGAAACGGATGCTGTCGGCGTGAATCATCTCTCCGTGCGAGAAGCGTTCCGCCAGTTCTTGATTGTACTTCTCCTGACCGTTGTCGGCGGCATGTTCGTAGGGTTTCTGGATGCAACGCCCTGCGGGAGTGTAGTATCGCTCCACGGTGAGGCGTATCATGGATCCGTCCGGCAAGTCGATGGGCCGTTGCACCAATCCTTTGCCGAAGGTGCGGCGCCCTACGATGACCCCTCTGTCCCAATCTTGTATGGCTCCGGCGAGAATTTCGCTGGCAGAAGCCGAATATTCATCGACCAGCACCACCAGCCTTCCCTGTTTGAAGTGGCCGTTTCCTTTGGCGAAGAAGTCGCTGCGATGGGTAGCCCTCCCCTCGGTGTACACGATAAGTTCTTTCTGCTGCAAGAAGTCGTTGGCCAGGTCGATGGCGGCATTGAGATAGCCTCCGCCGTTTCCTTGCAGGTCGAGTATCAGCTCTTTCATGCCTTTCTTCTGCAACGCTTTCAGGGCTTTTGCAAACTCCTCGGCCGTGGTGGCTCCGAAACGGTTGACGCGTATGTAGCCTGTTTGTGGCTGTATCATGTAGGAAGCGTCCAGGCTCAGAATAGGAATTTTGTCGCGCTTCACGGTGAAAAACAAGGAATCATCCACGCCACGGCGCACCACGGTGAGCTTCACTTCCGAGTCCTTGGGTCCACGCAAACGGCTCATGATGTCTTCCGTACTCATCCTTACTCCCGCAATGGCAGTGTCGTTCACGGCTACGATACGGTCGCCCGAGAGGATGCCCACTTTTTCCGAAGGTCCGTTGCTTACGGGCTGTATCACGAGCAGCGTGTCTTCTATCACCTGAAACTGCACGCCGATGCCTTCGAAGTTTCCTTGCAAAGGCTCGTTCATCTTCTTCACTTCTTGGGCGTCGTTGTAAGTGGAGTGCGGGTCGAGCTGCGCCAACATCCGGATGATGGCTTCTTCGACCAGCTTGTTCTCGTCTACTTTATCTACATAGAGGTTAGTAATGGCAAACTCGGCCATCTGCAATTTGCGCAGGGCGTCGTTATTGGAGTGCTGTGCCTGTGCCGCTATGGCGCAAGCACACAGGATGAAAGGCAGGATTTTTTTCATTGCTTGTTTCTCGCTAAGAGCGTGTGTATGGGGGAGGGGACGGTTTTTTCAAGAGACGGAAGGAAGCTCCATCCCTTCCGGCAGGAACATGCTGATGTCTTTGCCGAACTGCAACAGTTCGCGGACGGAAGTAGAGCTGACGCATGTCAGTTCCGGTTCGGTGAAGAGCAGGATGGTTTCGATGCCCGTCAGCTTGCGGTTGATGTCGGCTATGGTTTCCTCGTACTCGAAGTCCTTCACGGTACGTATGCCGCGTATAATGAGATTGGCTTGCACCTGTTTGGCAAAGTCGATGGTCAGACTGTCGTAAGCTTGCACCGTGACGCGGGGTTGGTGACGATAATAGTCGCGTATCATCTGCTCGCGTTTCTCCAAAGGGAAGTACGTGTTCTTGTTTTCGTTGATTCCGATGCCCACAACGATTTCGTCGATAAACGTCAGTGCGCGGTTCACTACCGAAGCATGTCCGATGGTGAACGGGTCGAATGTTCCCGGAAAGATTGCTCTTCTCATGATGCCAAGTCTTCTTCTATAATCAAGTGGTCGATGATAAAGTTCTGCCGTTCCAGGGTGTTCTTTCCCATGTAGAAATCCAACAGCTCATTCACGAGGTCGGTCTTGCGCAGGGACACTTGTTCCAGTCGCATGTCCTTGCCGATGAAGAACTTGAACTCTTCGGGCGAGATTTCTCCCAATCCTTTGAAGCGTGTGATTTCGGGGTTGGGACCCAGCTCGTCGATGGCTTTCACACGTTCTTCTTCCGTGTAGCAGTAATCGGTCTTTTTCTTGTTGCGCACGCGGAACAGGGGAGTCTGCAGGATGTAAACGTGCCCCTTCTTTATCAAGTCCGGAAAGAACTGCAGGAAGAAGGTGATGATGAGCAGGCGTATGTGCATGCCGTCCACATCGGCATCGGTGGCCACGATTACTTTATTGTAGCGCAGTCCTTCTATGCCGTCTTCTATGTTCAAGGCAGCCTGCAACAGGTTGAATTCTTCGTTTTCGTACACCACTTTCTTGGTCAGTCCGTAAGAGTTGAGTGGTTTTCCCCGCAAGCTGAATACGGCCTGTGTGTTTACGTCGCGGCTTTTGGTGATGGAGCCGCTGGCAGAGTCTC
>CAUUOT010000027.1:0-8792 GCA_963546815.1 uncultured Bacteroides sp. | reverse complement strand
AAATTCTTCGTGATGAACGAAGCCAGCAAAGACTCTGTATGGTGGACATCCGAGGAATACAAGAACGACAACAAACCCTGCTCCGAAGCTGCTTGGGCCGACCTGAAGGCCAAAGCCGTAAAACAGTTGAGCGGCAAGCGCTTGTTTGTAGTCGATACTTTCTGCGGAGCCAACGAAGGCACTCGCATGAAAGTGCGCTTCATCATGGAGGTGGCATGGCAGGCTCATTTCGTGACCAACATGTTCATCCGCCCCACTGCAGAAGAGCTGGCTAACTACGGAGAGCCCGACTTTGTTTCGTTCAACGCATCCAAAGCAAAAGTAGACAACTACAAAGAGCTGGGCCTGAACTCTGAAACAGCTACCGTGTTCAACCTGAAGACCAACGAACAGGTTATCCTCAACACATGGTACGGCGGCGAGATGAAGAAAGGAATGTTCTCCATCATGAACTACAAGAACCCGCTTCGCGGAATCGCTTCGATGCACTGCTCCGCCAATACCAACATGGAAGGCACGGACTCTGCCATCTTCTTCGGTCTGTCCGGTACGGGCAAAACGACTCTGTCTACCGACCCGAAACGTCTGCTCATCGGTGACGACGAGCACGGATGGGACGACGAGGGCGTATTCAACTACGAAGGCGGTTGCTATGCCAAGGTCATCAACCTGGATAAAGAAAGCGAACCCGATATCTATAACGCCATCAAGCGCGACGCCCTGTTGGAGAACGTGACTGTTGACGCCAAGGGTAAGATTGACTTCGCTGATAAGAGCGTGACAGAGAATACCCGCGTTTCTTATCCCATCTACCACATCAAGAACATCGTTAAGCCCGTATCGAAAGGTCCTCATGCTCATCAGGTAATCTTCCTGTCGGCTGACGCGTTCGGCGTATTGCCTCCCGTATCTATTCTGAACCCCGAGCAGGCTCAGTATTACTTCCTGTCCGGTTTCACCGCCAAGTTGGCCGGAACGGAACGCGGCATCACCGAACCGACTCCTACATTCTCTGCTTGCTTCGGCGCGGCTTTCTTGAGCCTGCACCCCACTAAATACGCAGAAGAGTTGGTGAAGAAGATGAACAAGGTAGGCGCCAAAGCATACTTGGTGAACACCGGTTGGAACGGTAGCGGCAAACGTATCTCCATTAAAGATACCCGCGGCATCATCGACGCCATCCTCGACGGTTCCATCGACAAGGCTCCGACAAAGACAATTCCTTTCTTCGATTTCGTTGTTCCGACTGCATTGCCGGGCGTTGATCCGAAGATTCTTGATCCTCGCGACACGTACGACTGCTCTTGCAAGTGGGAAGAGAAGGCAAAGGACTTGGCCGGACGCTTCATCAAGAACTTCGCCAAGTTTACGGGCAACGCAGCCGGTAAAGCTCTGGTTGCTGCCGGTCCGAAACTCTAATGAATATACTACGATAACGGATAATGTGAAAGCGGTTTCTCATCCCAGAGAAACCGCTTTTTTTCTATCATTCATCACACTGCTCTTATGAAAACACATTGCTTTCTTACGCTTCTGCTGATTTATACACTGTCCGCATCGGCAGAGAGAAGAGATACGATATACGTATCCGACTTCGGCGTCAAGCCATATACCTACGAGAATTGCGTTGAAAAGCTGCAACTTGCCATCAAGGCTTGCAAGGAACGGAACGTCCGCACGCTGGTGTTTGAAAAAGGACGTTACGACTTTTGGCCGGAAGGCGCTGTGCGCAAGGAATATTTCATCACCAACACCTCGACTGCAGAAGAGTGTCCGTCGAAACAGAAAACCATCGGATTGCTTTTCGAAGACATGGACGGACTGACCATCGAAGGGAACGGAGCCACACTGATGTTTCACGGCAAAATGACGATGATTGCCTTCGACCATTGCAAACGCATGAAACTGCAGAACATACATCTGGACTTTGAACGTCCGGCCTCTTCGGAGATGACCTATACCAAAGTAGACCACAAAGGCGTAGAGGTGGCGATGCACAGAGATACCCGATATGAAATTGCCGACGGACGAATGCAGCTATACGGCGAAGGGTGGCGCTCCAACCGGAACCATTGCATCGAATACGACCCTCGGAGCGAGTTCTTCTTCTACAGCAAAGGGTGGAACATCCTCGCTGCGTCTGCCGCGGAGGAAACGGCACCGGGCGTTGTACGCTTCGCCACTCCCACAAGCTTCCGGCCCAATGTAGGCAACACGCTGACCGTGCGCGACATCATCCGCAACCAAGTAGGTCTGTTCATCTACCAAAGCCGAGACATCACCTTGCAAAACGCCGGTGTACACTACATGCACGGACTGGGCATCGTAAGCCAATATACTGAAAACATCACGATGAACAACGTGAGATGCGAACCACGCAAAGAGAGCGGACGACTCTTAGCCTCTTCGGCCGACTTCATGCACTTCTCAGGTTGCAGCGGGAAAATCAGCATCACCCATTGCCGATATGCCGGAGCGCAAGACGACCCCATCAATGTGCATGGCACCAATCTGCGCGCCGTGCAACGGATAGACGACCGCACGCTGGTGCTGCAATTCATGCACGGACAAAGCTATGGGTTCGACGCGTACTTCGAGCAAGACACGGTTGCCTTCGTAAAGGCCTCTACGATGGAACGCTTCGCTTGCGCCAAAGTGACGGCGGTCAAACGGTTGACAGACTATACCGTGGCGGTGAGTTTCGACCGCAACATCCCTCGAACACTGACGTTGGGCAGCGACTGCGTGGAAAACATCAGCCGCACGCCCGAAGTAGAAATCCGCCACTGCTACTTCGCACGCACCAGCACGCGCGGCACATTGGTGACGACCCCACGCAAGGTGGTCATCGCCGATAACGTCTACCGCAAGACGGGGATGAGCGCCATCTTGATAGAGGGAGACGCCAAAGACTGGTTCGAATCGGGACCGGTGCGAGACGTGCTGATCACAGGAAACACATTCATTGAATGCGCCCACGGCGGAGGCCCCGACAATGCAGTCATCGCCATACACCCATCCAACAGAGAAATCGACGCCAGCCGTCCCGTACACCGGAACATACGCATCGAAAAGAACGTATTTAAAACCCTCGGCAATCCGGTGCTCTACGCCAAAAGCACGCAAGGGCTGACGTTCACTGAAAACATCGTGGAACAAAGTAATACGCTCATCGCGTTTTCCGGCAGAAAGCCTTTATTCCGCTTGGTAGGATGCAAGGACGTAATCATCAGAAACAACAAGCTGAATGCGGCAAACCCGGAGTTGCTGATTACGGAAAAGATGAAGCGGCGGTTTGTAAAAACCGACTTCAACGCCCACCGCCTGCATTCCAAACAGCGGAATGAATACGTACAAGAGGCCGAAGAATAAATCTCTTTGCCTGAACCCCATACAGATAACGAGAGAAACAAGATAGATTTTACCGCACAAGATGGCATCTTATGCTGCACAAGATGGCATCTTGTGTTGTATAAGATGGCATCTTGTGCAACAAAGACACAGACATCGGTCACACAAGATACGCTTTTCCAATACTTACGGGAGAGACCTGAGTGGCGCAAGACGCCCGTCCGCAGGTCGAAGAGAAGAAAAAACGATTGATCGGGTAAGCGTGACGTGAGTTTCTCTCCCTTTATCTTTTGAGCTTGAACTGAGAGGGAGCGGTGAAAGAGACCCTTGATTACACAAAAAAGGCCTTAAGAGATATCCTCAAAGGCCTTAATCGGCAGCGCCAAGTCTCCGTATACGCGGCAAGAAAAAGACAAGTATTCAAGAGGCATTCTCCCTTATTCTTAATACCGTCCTCGGGGTGTCTCACCTCTTCAGTATCCGTTTATTCAAGGAAACGGTTTTCCGCCTGCCTCCGAGTTCATCCTTATGCCCCCTCTGCCTTGTTTCTCAGTTCTTATTGGCACGTTTGCGCTCCGTCTCGTCCAAAATCACCTTGCGCATGCGCATGGACTTGGGGGTGACTTCTACGTACTCGTCTTCCTTGATGTACTCCAATGCCTCTTCCAGGGAGAACTGGACGGGCGGAATCAGGCGCGCTTTCTCATCGGAACCGCTGGCACGCATGTTTGTCAGCTTCTTGGATTTCGTGACGTTCACCACAAGGTCGTTGTCATGCGAATGCTCCCCCACAACCTGACCGGCATATACCTCTTCCTGCGGGAAAATGAAGAACTTGCCGCGATCCTGCAACTTGTCGATGGCATAAGCGAAAGCTGTGCCCGACTCCATAGCAATCATCGAACCGTTGGTGCGACGTTCTATCTCTCCTTTATAGGGCTGATAGTCTTTGAAGCGGTGAGCCATGATGGCCTCGCCGGCCGAAGCCGTCAGCACGTTCGTACGCAGGCCGATGATGCCGCGCGATGGCATGTCGAACTCAAGATTGACCCGGTCGCCGGCGCTCTCCATCTTCACCATTTCGCCCTTGCGGCGGGTCACCATGTCAATCATCTTACTGGCATATTCTTCGGGCACATTGATGGTCAGCTCCTCGACAGGTTCGCACTTCACGCCGTCCACTTCCTTGAAGATGACTTGCGGCTGTCCTACCTGCAACTCGTATCCCTCACGGCGCATGGTCTCAATCAGTACGGAGAGGTGAAGCACTCCGCGTCCTGAAACAACCCACTTGCCGTCTTCCTCGCTCTTACTGACACGGAGCGCGAGGTTCTTGTCCAGCTCTTTCATCAGGCGGTCGTGGATGTGTCGGGAAGTGACGTACTTGCCTTCTTTACCGAAGAACGGAGAGTCGTTGATGGTAAAAAGCATGCTCATCGTAGGCTCGTCGATGGCGATGGGCGGCAATGCTTCCGGTTTTTCGTAGTCGCAGACGGTATCTCCGATTTCAAAACCCTCTATGCCCACCAGTGCGCAGATATCGCCGGACGAGACTTCCTGCACCCTCACGCGCCCCATGCCTTCGAAGGTATGCAGCTCTTTTATCTTAGACTTGATGATTGCTCCGTCGCGTTTCACCAGAGACACGTTCATGCCCTCTTTCAAAGTGCCGCGATGCACGCGCCCCACGGCGATACGCCCGGTATAAGAAGAATAGTCCAAAGACGTAACCAGCATCTGCGGAGTACCCTCTAATTGCTCGGGAGCAGGGATATTCTGCAAAATGCAATCCAGCAACGGGCAAATATTATCGGTGGGACGTTGCCAGTCCGTACTCATCCAATTGTTCTTTGCCGAGCCGTACACAACGGGGAAGTCCAACTGGTCTTCGGTAGCATTGAGGCTGAACATCAGGTCGAACACCATCTCGTAAACCTCCTCGGGACGGCAGTTTGGTTTGTCTACCTTATTCACCACCACGATGGGCTTCAGACCTATCTGCAGAGCTTTCTGAAGCACGAAGCGAGTCTGTGGCATAGGGCCTTCGAAGGCGTCTACCAGCAATATGCAGCCATCCGCCATATTCAACACGCGCTCCACTTCACCTCCGAAGTCGCTGTGCCCCGGAGTATCTATGATGTTAATCTTGGTGTCTTTGTAATGGATAGAGACATTCTTAGAAAGAATCGTTATGCCTCGCTCGCGCTCCAAGTCATTGTTATCGAGCATCAACTCGCCCGTATTCTGATTGTTCCGAAAAAGGTTTCCCGCCAAAAGCATCTTGTCGACGAGCGTTGTCTTCCCATGGTCGACATGGGCGATAATTGCAATATTCCTAATATTCTGCATATAATACCTATTAATTTCCGCGCAAAGATAGTGCAAACCGAAAGCAGATGCAAATTTATTTGTAAAACACTGAAAAGCAGAGACATCTCACAAGTCAAAAGAAGCGTTCGCGAACGAAAGGCACCGGTTCTCAAAGAAAAAAAACACTGGAAATCATTGCCGTATAAAAGATTCTATCTATCTTTGCCGACCCATCAAGGGATTATCGTAATAACTTTAATGAATCAACTATGTATTTAGACGCTGCTAAAAAGCAAGAAATCTTCGGCAAATACGGAAAGTCTAACTCTGATACTGGATCAGCTGAGTCTCAGATAGCATTGTTTTCCTACCGTATTGCCCATCTGACTGAGCACCTGAAGCTCAACAGAAAGGATTATAACACTGAAAGAGCTTTGACCATGTTGGTAGGTAAACGCCGTGCGTTGCTGAACTACCTGAAAGACCGCGACATCGAACGTTATCGCGCCATCGTCAAAGAACTCGGCTTGCGTAAGTAATCTACTTGCGAAAAAGGTTTTAAGAAAGGGAGATTCTCGAAGAGAGAGTCTCCCTTTCTTATTCGGAACCCGCCCGAAACCCTCTGAAGACGCGGCGAAAGCGACTTCGGCCATCTCTCTTCTTTCTGATGGATGTCGGCAGTTGTTTTTTCTTCTTTTTGCCTAAGAATGTTGCAACAAGTAAAAGTTTCCGCTACTTTTGCGACTCAACAACGTTAGATGATTACTTTTTTAGACTACAAATTCTATCATTATGGATACCAACAAGATTGTAGGAGAAAAAATACAGACTCTCCGCGAAAGTCAATCCATCAGCAGAGAAGAATTGGCAAAACGTTCGGGCCTCGCCGTGGAGCAAATAGAACGCATTGAGAACAACATCGACCTGCCTTCGTTGGCTCCGCTTATCAAAATAGCGCGCGTGCTGGGAGTGAGGTTGGGCACGTTCCTTGACGATCAGGACGAGAATGGCCCTGTAGTCTGCCGTAAGAATGAGTCGCAGAACAGCATCAGCTTCTCTAACAATGCCATCCAGAGCCGCAAACACATGGTTTATCATTCTCTCTCCAAGTCGAAAGCAGACCGCCACATGGAGCCGTTCATCATCGACGTCACAGCCACTGACGACAGCGACTTTGTGCTCTCCTCGCACGAAGGCGAAGAGTTTATCATGGTGATGGAAGGAACGATGGAAATCAGCTACGGCAAGAATACCTATCTGTTGGAAGAAGGAGACAGCATCTACTACGACTCCATCGTCCCGCACCACGTGCATGCCTACGAAGGCAAGGCCGCCAAGATACTTGCCGTAATCTATACTCCCATCTGACAACGTCTCCGTTTTTACACACTTATACAAACCACTATGTTATACGAACGTACACTCGGCCAATGGTTGGAGCATTGGGCTGAAACTACGCCCGACAAGGAGTATATCGTTTACTCCGACCGTAACCTCCGCTTCACGTGGAGCCAGTTCAATCGCCGGGTGGACGATATGGCTAAGGGACTTATCGCCATCGGCGTGGAACGCGGCACACACGTAGGAATCTGGGCGGCAAACGTGCCGGATTGGCTGACGTTGCTCTACGCCTGCGCTAAGATAGGCGCCGTCTATGTAACGGTGAACACCAATTACAAACAATCCGAACTGGAGTATCTCTGCAAGAACTCGGACATGCACACCCTCTGCATCGTCAACGGCGAGAAAGACAGCGACTTCGTGCAGATGACCTACACCATGCTGCCCGAGCTGAAAACCTGCCAACGCGGACACTTGAAGAGCGAACGCTTTCCGCACATGAGGCACGTGGTCTATGTGGGGCAGGAGAAACATCGCGGCATGTACAACACTTCCGAACTGCTGCTTTTGGGCGAGAACATCGAAAACAACCGGCTGAATGAGTTGAAAAGCCAAGTGACTCCGCACGACGTGGTGAACATGCAATACACCTCAGGCACTACGGGTTTCCCGAAAGGCGTCATGCTGACGCACTACAACATCACCAACAACGGCTATCTGACGGGCGAGCACATGAAGTTCACCGCTGCCGACAAGCTGTGCGTCTGCGTTCCTCTGTTCCACTGCTTCGGCGTGGTGCTCGCCACCATGAATTGCCTGACGCACGGCTGCACGCAAGTGATGGTGGAACGCTTCGACCCACTGATTGTGCTTGCCTCCATCCATAAGGAACGTTGCACAGCGCTCTATGGCGTACCCACCATGTTCATTGCCGAACTGCACCACCCGATGTTCGAGATGTTCGACATGAGCAGCCTGCGCACCGGCATCATGGCCGGCGCCCTCTGTCCGATAGAGTTGATGAAGCAGGTGGAAGAGAAGATGTTCATGAAGGTGACCAGTGTCTACGGACTGACGGAGGCCTCGCCCGGCATGACTGCCACCCGCATAGACGACTCTTTCGAGGCACGATGCAACACTGTGGGGAGCGACTTTGAGCATACCGAGGTGCGGGTCATCGACCCCGAAACAGGCGAAGAGTGCCCCGTAGGTGTGCAAGGCGAGATGTGCAACCGGGGCTACAACACCATGAAGGGTTACTACAAAAATCCCCAAGCCACCGCCGAAGTGATAGACCAGAACGGCTTCCTGCATTCCGGCGACCTGGGCGTGAAGGACGAGAACGGCAACTACCGCATCACCGGCCGCATCAAGGATATGATTATCCGCGGAGGAGAGAACATTTATCCGCGCGAAATAGAGGAGTTTCTATACCAGCTCAAAGGCATAAAGGATGTGCAGGTGGCGGGCATCCCGTCAAAGAAATACGGCGAGGTGGTGGGCGCTTTCATCATCCTGCATGAAGTGGCAGACCTACACGAGTCAGACGTGCGCGACTTCTGCATCGGCAAGATATCACGTTACAAGATACCGAAATACATCTTCTTCGTGAAAGAATTTCCTATGACGGGAAGCGGAAAAATTCAGAAGTTCAAGCTGAAAGAGCTGGGATTGAAGCTTTGCAAAGAGCAGGGAATAGACATCATCTAAAAACCGGAAGGTGGGGTCAACCCCCCACCTTCTCCGGATACTTCATATTTTCTTCTTTCATCTGCAGCAGCACTTCACGC
>CAUUOT010000026.1:0-8871 GCA_963546815.1 uncultured Bacteroides sp. | reverse complement strand
TTCCGCTGGCACAGACACCGGCGTACAGCTTCATCCATGCACTGGTAGAACTGCAAACCACCGGCTATCGAGCCGACCGAGGTCATTATACCTACGACGCCGTGCTGGCCGTATTGAAACACCCGTACGTCCGCCGCCTATCCTCCGAAGCGGAAAGTCTGGAGAAGCGGCTGACGGAAGACAACCGTTTCTATCCCCTTCCGTCAGAGTTGAAACAAGATGCCTTTCTGGAACGGGTATTCACCCCGCAGAACGGCATTGCCGCCCTGTGCGGATACCTCACCGACCTGCTCCGTGAAGCTGCCGCCCTCTATCGGCATGAGAGTGAAGGGACGGAAGACATCTTCAACCAGCTCTACCGCGAGTCTCTGTTCAAGAGTTATACGCTGGTCAACCGCCTGTTGAACCTGATGGAAACCGGCGAACTGGGCGGCCTGAAACCGGACACGATGAAACGCCTGCTCGACCGTTTGCTCACCTCCGCCAACATTCCCTTTCACGGCGAGCCAGCCATCGGCATGCAGGTGATGGGGGTGCTGGAAACACGCAACCTCGACTTCCGCAACCTCGTCATGCTCTCCGTCAACGAGGGGCAACTGCCCAAAGCAGGCGGAGAGGCGTCTTTCATTCCACACAACCTGCGGAAGGCGTTCGGCATGACTACCATCGAGCACCGCAACGCCGTCTATGCCTACTACTTCTACCGCCTCATCCAGCGGGCGGAGCATATCACCCTGCTATACAACAGCTCCTCCGACGGACTGAACCGCGGAGAGATGTCTCGCTTCATGCTTCAGTTCCTGATAGAGTCGCCGCACAGCGTCTCGCGCGAATACCTCGAGGCCGCGCAATCGCCCCAGCAAAGCCGTCGCATCGACATCCCCAAGACGCCGGAGATAGGGCAGAGGATGTACGAAGATTACGACGTGCGCCGTCATCCCAACGCCGTTTTCTCTCCATCGGCTCTCAATACCTACCTGGACTGCCGGCTGAAGTTTTACTTCCGCTACGTGCTTGGTCTGAAAGCCCCCGACGAGGCAAGCGCGGAAATAGACTCCGCCCTGTTCGGAACCATCTTTCACTATGCTGCCGAACAGGTATACAGAGACCTCACGGCCAACGGCAAGGAGATACGTAAAGAGAATTTGGAGCAACTGCTGAAGGACGGAGTCAAGCTCCAAAACTACGTGGACATCGCCTTCAAGGAGAAGTTCTTCCACGTATCTCCGACCGAGAAACCCGAATACAACGGAACACAGCTCATCCACTCCAAAGTCATCGCTTCATACCTGCGACAACTCTTGCGCAACGACCTGCAGTACGCCCCCTTCCGCATGGAAGGCATGGAGTGCAAGGTCAGCGAAGTGGTGGAAATAGAAACTCCGCTGGGCAGACTCGCCCTGCAGATAGGCGGCACCATAGACCGCTTGGACAGCAAAGAAGACACGTTGCGCATCGTCGACTACAAGACCGGAGGCTCTCCCAAGACGCCCGAAAGCATAGAACAGCTGTTCACCCCCGCCGACAACCGCCCCAACTACATCTTCCAGACGTTCCTCTACGCCGCCATCATATGCCGGCAACAACCGCTCAAGGTGGCCCCGTCGCTGCTGTATATACACCGGGCCGCCTCCGAGAGCTACTCGCCCGTCATCGAAATGGGCGCCCCTCGCCAGCCCAAAATCCCGGTGAATAACTTCGCCCTTTTCGAAGACGAGTTCCGCGAACGTCTGCTCACGCTGCTGCAAGAGATATACAGCCCCGACCAGACTTTCTGTCAAACCGAGAATACCAAGACGTGCGGCTACTGCGACTTCCGCAGGCTCTGCAAAAGATAACCGCCGCGCACAATAAGCCGTTTTTTCTTCGACGATAAAGGCTTGCGCCTGTCCCCACAAAGGCCGGTGTTTGCCAGACGGTGTTACACGCTTCGGCAAGGGTACGGTGCATCTATCATCAACAGTGTTATACACTCTTCGTCAACAGTATTAAATACTCTTCGCCATCGATACGGAGTATCCTTTATCAACAGTACAGAGTATCCATCATCAATAGTATAGTATACTATGGATTGATAGTATTATATACTATGGACTAATAGTATTATTCTTATTGACTTCTGGGTAGCGTGGTGCAAGCCTTATTGCAAAGAGAGGCCCAATCCGAAACGTTTCAGGCACGGAATTCACGGCATTCACGGTACTCATAAGATACCGTGATTAGCTGTGAAATCCGTGCCTGAGAAAGAGAGCGGTGCGGGTTTTCGGTGCGGGAGGTTTTATTTCATCTCCTCGATCAGTTCCATTCCGCGCTTGATGGCTTCTTCGTTCATCGGAATCAGGTGGTGGTGGCGTTCGGGCAGGGTCTTCTTCAGCCCTCTGATTACGCTGTCGAGGGTCACCATCGGCTTTATCTTCAGCAATCCGCCCAGCACAATCATGTTGAATGCCTTGGCGTTGTTCATTTCGTTGGCGGCGTCCATGGCATCGATGCGATATACGCGGATGTCTTTGCGTGTGGGCGGGTGGATGATGCCGTAACCGTCGTAGATAAGCACGCCGCCCGGCTTCAGCTTGCTCTCGAACTTCTCCAACGACGGTTGGTTCAAGATGATGGCTGCATCATATTTGCTCAAAATGGGCGAGGATATCTTCTCGTCGCTCACGATGACGGTCACGTTGGCCGTACCGCCCCGTTGCTCCGGTCCGTAAGCCGGCATCCAGGTCACCTCTTTTCCTTCCATCAGTCCGGAGTATGCCAGAATCTTTCCCATGGACAATACGCCTTGTCCGCCGAAGCCTGCTATAATGATTTCTTCTTTCATTGTTCTTCTGTCTTTAGCGTGATTATTTATCTTTCAAATCTCCCAGCGGATAGAACGGGAACATGTGTTCGGCCATCCATTCGTTGGACTTTTCGGGCGACATCTTCCAGCCGGAGTTGCATGTGGATACTATTTCCACGAGGTTGGAGCCTTTGCCCGCCATCGAGTTCTCGAATGCTTTGCGGATGGCTTTCTTCGCCTTGCGGATGGCGGGGACGGACTGCACGCTTTGGCGTGTCACGTAGGCCGTGCCTTCCAGCTGTGCGGCAATGTCGGCCATCTTCAGCGGGTAGCCGTGCAGATGCACGTCGCGTCCGTAGGGACTGGTGGAGGTCTTCATGCCCACGAGGGTGGTGGGTGCCATCTGTCCTCCCGTCATGCCGTAGATGGCGTTGTTGATGAAGATGATGGTGATATTTTCTCCACGGTTCAAGGCATGTATCGTTTCGGCGGTGCCGATGCAGGCCAGGTCTCCGTCTCCCTGATAGGTGAACACAAGGCGGTCGGGCCAGAGGCGTTTGATGGCCGTGGCAAGCGCCGGCGCGCGTCCGTGCGCGGCTTCCTGCCAGTCGATGTCTATATAGTTGTAGATGAATACGGCGCATCCCACGGGCGAGATGCCTACCGCTTTATCCTCAAGTCCCATTTCTTCTATCACCTCGGCAATCAGTTTATGAACCACGCCGTGGCTGCATCCCGGGCAGTAGTGCATGGGGTTGTCGTTCATCAGGGTCGGCTTCTTGGCGACCAGATTTTCGGGCTTTATAATCTCTTCTTTTGTCATAATCACTTCTCCTTATCTGTTGGTGAACCGTATGAAAAACTCCATCAGCTTGACGAATATGGCTGCGCCGCAGACGTAGATGAACAGCTTGAAGTCATCCCTTGCCGCAAAATAGACGATGATGGCCGCCAGCGCAAGTATCATGAACAGAATATTCAGTACGTTTCTTATTTTATCCGGGTTCATTTCTTAATCAGTTTTTCTTTCAGTGCGTTTACTATCTCATCCGGGTCGGGGACGATGCCGCCCAGTCGTCCGAAGTGTTCCACGCTTATCTTACCGTTTACGGCAAGGCGGACATCTTCCACCATCTGTCCGGCATTCAGTTCCGTCACCAGCATGCCCTTCACCTTGTCGGCGTATGCGGCAATGGCTTTAGTGGGGAACGGCCACAGGGTGATGGGGCGGAGCATGCCTACCTTGATGCCCTCCGCACGTGCCAGTTCCATGGCCTTTTGTCCGATGCGTGCCATGGAGCCGAAGGCCACAATCAGGTACTCGGCATCTTCGCAGTGTATCTCCTCGAAGCGTACCTCGTTTTCCTCGATGAGCTTGTATTTGGCTTGGAAGCGGATGTTGTTCTTCTCCATCTCTTCCGGTTTCAGTTCCAGCGAAGTGATGACGTTGGGCTTGCGGTCTTTGGTCTTGCCGGTGGTGGCCCAAGGGCATTGCTCTATCACCTCGGCATCCGTGCGTCGCGGCTTTTGTGCGGGGAGAATCACCTTCTCCATCATCTGGCCGATGACGCCGTCGGCAAGGATGATGGCCGGATTGCGGTATTTGAAGGCGAGTTCAAAACCCAATCCCACGAAGTCCGCCATTTCCTGTACCGAGGCCGGGGCAAGCGCTATCAGCCGGTAGTCGCCGTGACCGCCGCCTTTCACCGTCTGGAAGTAGTCGGCCTGGCTCGGCTGGATGGTGCCCAGGCCGGGGCCGCCGCGCATCACGTTTACTATCAGGCACGGCAGTTCGGCGCCTGCCAGATAGGAGATTCCTTCCTGCTTCAGGCTCACGCCGGGGCTCGACGAGGAGGTCATCACCTTCTTTCCGCATCCGGCGCCGCCGTACACCATGTTGATGGCCGCCACCTCGCTCTCTGCCTGCAGAACCACCATGCCGGTGGTTTCCCAAGGCTTCAGTTCGGCCAGCGTTTCCAATACTTCCGACTGCGGGGTAATGGGATATCCGAAGTAGCCGTCGGCGCCGCAGCGGATGGCCGCATAGGCGATGGCTTCGTTTCCTTTCATTAATACAATTTCTTCTGCCATATTCTACTGATTTACGAGGGTTATTCTACTTTTATTTTATATACGGAGATGCATCCGTCCGGGCAGACGGTGCCGCACGAGGTGCAGCCGTTGCACGTATCTTCCAATATCTGATGGGCATAGTTGTATCCCTTTGCATTCACCTCTTTGGTGAGGGCTATCACGTTGAGCGGACAGGCCACCACGCAGAGGTTGCAGCCTTTGCAACGCTCGGTGTCCACTACGATTGCTCCTTTGATCTTTGCCATAATTTACGTTTTTAAGATTGATTACTGATTGTACATATCCTTATTATAGAAGTTCAGGATGTCCATGGCCATTTGCCGGGCGTGCCGGGCGGGGCTTTGGGGATTCAGGTCGATGGCCCGGCGGTAGTTGTTCAGCGCCTGCTGCCAGTTGCCCAGTTTCCGGTAGGCGTTTCCCCGCAGGTAATAGGCTCTGTCCTTGCCGGGGAAGTCTGTTTGCAGCATTTCGTCCAGCTGTCCGATGGCTTGCTCGGCATCGCCCTTGTCGATAAGTTCTTTGATGGCATCCAGTCGTTCCATATCATATATATGTCTGGGTTTATCGAAGGCAAAGATAGTTTTAATTTGAAGATAAAGGCTTACTTCATTTTGAAAAAAGAGAAAGGGGGAGGGGAAATATCATCCCCCGGATTTCTTACCCTTTGGGAAGATGTCTTCAGTGGGGCCGCAGAGGCGCTTCCTGCCTCTCTATAGAGACGTTGCCAATCTCTCTATAGAGACGTTGCTTGTCTCTCTATAGAGACGTTATCAGTCTCTCTATAGAGACGTTACGGGTCTCTCTATAGAGACGTTTCCGGCCTCTCTATAGAGACGTTTCCGGCCTCTCTATAGGGGCGTTTCCGGCGTCGTTATAGAGGCGTTTCCGGCGTCGTTATGGGGGGCGGGCGGCTTTCCTTTTTATAGTATATAAAAGAGGGCTTGCAAGCGGGTGATAAAACCTTTGCAAGGCCTCTATTCTTTATTTAGGATGTCCCGCGCTATTGGGCGGGTATCTTCTCTATTCTGCGCTGATGGCGGCCGCCTTCGAACGGGGTGGCGAAGAACCGGGTCATGATTTCGTCCGCCTCTTTGTTGGTGACGAAGCGACCGGGCATGACGAGTATGTTGGCGTCGTTGTGCTGGCGCGCGAGGGTGGAAATCTCGGGCGTCCAGCATAAGGCGGCCCGGATGCCCGGGTGCTTGTTCAGCGTCATGGCGATGCCGTTTCCGCTGCCGCAGATGGCAATGCCGGGATGGCATTCGCCTGCCTCGACGGCCTGTGCCAGCGGATGGGCGAAGTCGGGATAGTCCACACTCTCCGGGGAGTAAGTGCCGAAGTCTTTATACTCCCAACCTCTGGCCTCGAGCCATTGCCTGACGTATTGTTTCAGCTCGTAGCCCGCGTGGTCGCTGCAGATTGCTATCGTTTTCATTGCAGCATCTCCTTCACTTGCTTGTACACGTTTTCGGCGGTGAAGCCCAGCTTTTCGTCCAATACCTTGTAGGGAGCGGAGAAACCGAACGACTCTAAGCCCCATACCTTGCCGTGAACGCCCGTCAGTCCTTGCAGCGTGACGGGCAGTCCGGCGGTCAGGCCGAATACTTTCGCCTTGCAGGGGATGACGCCCTCCTGATATCCCGGAGACTGACTGCGGAAGAGCCCTTCGGACGGGGCGGACACGATGCGTACCTTGACGCCGTCCTTACGGAGCAACTCGCTGCCGGCTACCAACGTAGAGACTTCCGACCCCGAGGCCACAAGGATTACATCGGGATTGGCATCCGAGCCTGCTACGACGTAAGCGCCCTTGGCTGCCTGTCCGTAGTCGTTTCCTGCGGGCAGGTTGGCGATGTTCTGGCGGGAGAGAATAAGTCCGGTAGGAGTGGAGGTATTCTCCATGGCCAGCTTCCACGCCACGGTGGTCTCTTCCACATCCGCGGGGCGGAGCACCAGCATGGAGTTCTGCCCCTTGTGGTTCTTCAGTTTCTCCATCAGGCGGATTTGGGCCTCTTGTTCCACTGGTTCGTGGGTAGGTCCGTCTTCGCCCACACGGAAGGCGTCGTGCGTCCAGATGAACTTGACGGGAACTTCCATGAGAGCCGCCATGCGTATGGCCGGTTTCATGTAGTCGGAGAAGACGAAGAAGGTGCCGCACGCCGAGATGACGCCGCCGTGCAATGCCATGCCGATGCAGCAACAAGCCATGGTCAACTCTGCCACGCCGGCTTGGAAGAATGCACCGCTGAAGTCTCCTTTCTTGAAGGCGTGCGTCTTCTTCAGGAAGCCGTCGGTCTTGTCCGAGTTGGAGAGGTCGGCAGAGGCCACAATCATGTTCTCCACCTGAGTGGCAAGGGCACCGAGCACCGTGGCCGACGCGGCACGCGTGGCGGAGCCTGCTTTCTGCTCGATGGCAGCCCAGTTTACTTCAGGCGCCTTGCCGGAGAAGAAGTGTTCCAGCTTGGCAGCCTTTTCGGGGTTGGCCTTGGCCCAAGCGGCTTTGGCTGCATACCTTTCGGTCATGATTTTCTTCAGCTCGGCAGTGCGCTTGGCGTATAGTTCGGCCACTTCGGGGAAGATGACGAACGGGTTCTTCGGGTCGCCGCCCAGATTTTTGATGGTGTTGACGTAAGCTTCGCCGCCCAGGGGAGCGCCGTGGGTGGCACAGTCGGCTTCGTAGCTGCTGCCGTCGGCTTTGCGGGCGCCCTTGCCCATCACGGTGTGACCGATAATCAGTGTGGGGCGTTGGTTTTCGGCCTTTGCCTCTTTCAACGCACGGCGGATGGCGTCGGGGGCATTGCCGTCAATCTTGATCACTTTCCATCCCCATGCTTCGTATTTCTTGGCCGTGTCTTCGATGGTGACGTCTTTGGTTTCGGTAGAGAGCTGGATGTCGTTGGCATCGTAGAACATGATGAGGTTGTCCAGTCCCAGCGTACCGGCGATGCGTCCGGCGCCTTGCGAAATCTCTTCTTGCACGCCTCCGTCCGAAATATATGCGTAGATGGTTTGCGGCATCACTTCCTCGAAGCGGGCTTTCAGGAACTTGGCTGCAATGGCTGCTCCTACGGCGTAAGTATGCCCTTGCCCCAGCGGACCGGAAGTGTTTTCGATGCCGCGTGCGATGTCGCGTTCGGGATGTCCCGGGGTGGGGCTTCCCCATTGGCGGAACTCTTTCAGTTCGTCCAACGTGAATTTACCCGTTAAAGCCAATTGAGCGTAGAGCATCGGAGACATGTGTCCCGGGTCGAGGAAGAAGCGGTCACGGCCTTCCCATGCCGGATTCTCGGGGTCGTAGACAAGGAATTCCGAGAACAGCACGTTCACGAAATCGGCACCGCCCATAGCGCCGCCGGGATGTCCGGAGTTAGCTTTTTCAACCATGGATGCGGCAAGGATGCGGATATTGTCCGCCGCACGGTTCATTAGTCTGTTGTCGTTCATATCGTATATAATTAGTTTATTGGAATGTCGGGGAACAGGCTTCTTTCAGCCTGTGGGACTTACCTATGGGCAAAGGTAATCCTTTGTTATCAAATAAGCAACCATTATTGTAACTCCAGGGTGTGATACAGATCTTTGTGTGTTATGCAACATGAATAACGTAAGTGCGATATAACTCTTTGACAGTTTTCTTTTCGATTTCTCTCTTCATGGAGAAAAGGGAAAGGGAAGACTATTTTAGTAGACAATGCCTTGAATGGGGCATTTGGAAGGACAAAGAATATATTCGTATGGCGTAATATAGAGCAACCTATAAAGCATAATGTCATTTATTTCTATATAAAAAAACAGACATATCATCTTAATCCGTATTGAACGATGCGCCTCGGTAGATTTTTCGGAGAAAAAACTTAATTAATCTATCTTATTGATTTACATTTGTTTATAAAGAAATAAAAGAGACTTGTTTGCCTGTTAGGGTTCACCAAGGTTCAGGGTTCACCTTAGGCCCTTCCGGGAAGCAAGAAATAGAAAATATCTTGTCTTAT
>CAUUOT010000025.1:0-8994 GCA_963546815.1 uncultured Bacteroides sp. | reverse complement strand
GATTATCGAGACCTACCGCGACTATGCCCGCAGCCGCAACATAGACCTGTACTTCTTTGCCAAGGAGACGGTGGAGATGGACTTTGTGCCCGACTATGTGAGTAAAGTGATGAACAACCTGCTCTCGAATGCCTTCAAGTTCACGCCCGAATACGGAAAGGTAAGCGTGTCCGTATGGCGTGAAGGCAACAGCCTGCTCTTGGATGTATCCGATACGGGCAAGGGAATGGACAAGGAGACAGTTTCCCATATCTTCGAGCCTTTCTATCAAGCAGAGACCGAGGTGCGAAACATCGGTACGGGCGTGGGGTTGGCACTCATCAAGCAGATTATGGATGCTGTGGATGGCTGCATCACGGTGGAGAGCGAGGTTGGAAAAGGCACCACATTCCATATCCATGTGCCGATTCACAATGACAGCAAGCGAAAGGTGCCCCATGAAATGATTGACAGCACACCGCTCCTGCCCGAAAGCGAGGCAACGCCTGCCGACAGTGAGAGCGATGACAACCAGTGCCGTCTGCTTGTCATCGAGGACAACCGCGACATTGCCGCCTATATCGGTTCGCTCTTTGCCGACTGCTACGCCGTTTCCTACGCCGCCAACGGCAAGGAAGGAATGGAGAAGGCGCTCGACCTGGTGCCCGACCTTATCATCACAGACTTGATGATGCCAGGCATGGACGGACTGGAAATGTGCCGGCAGGTACGGGAAAACGAAATCATCAACCATATCCCCATCATCGTCGTTACGGCGAAGATTACGGAGGACGAACGTATCAGGGGATTGGAGGCCGGAGTCGACGCTTATCTCTCCAAACCGTTCAGTGCCGACGAGTTGCGTACCAGGGTGGAGAAACTCTTAGACGGCAGACGGCTGTTGCGCCAGAAATTCAGACAAATGATGGAAGCACATCGGAACGGCGAAAAGGAAGAAATCTCGCAAAGAAGTGCCGCCGACCTGAGTTTCCTTATCAGAGTGACGGATATCATATACCTTCAGCTGAATAAAGGAAAGGAAGTGGAGGTCTCGCAGGTGGCAGCGGTTATGTGCATGAGCAGCCGGCAGTTCTATCGCAAGATAAAAGCCCTCACGAACAACAACCCGACGGTCTTTATCCAGCAAGTCAAAATCAAGAAAGCCAGGAGCCTGCTTGACAGAAACGCGGAGATGAGCTTGGGAGAGATAGCCGACGGATGTGGCTTCAGCGACTACTCCAATTTTGTGCGGACATTCAAGAGTGTCTATGGTGTCACACCCACGGACTACAGGCGGGGAAGTGCCGCAAAGGAATAAGCCGCCGCGTCTCCCCATCATCCTTTCGCAGCGTACATCAGCAAGTGTAATCGTATGAAATTAAATTGAAGAACGTTCGCGCAAGATCAGTCTGGCGCCTTTCTTCCTCTTCCCCCATTAACTTCTTTTGTCACAGAGGCTTATGACGGGCCGTGAAAGAGGCTTGTGTTTAAGCCGAAAGAGGCTTGTGTTTGAGCCGAAAGATACAAGTGTTTAAGCCGAAAGAGGCTTGTGTTTGACAGGACAAGGTACAAGCCTTTTAGAGTCTCCTCTCCCTGCCCTTTCGAGGAAGGGGTTTCAGTCGTGTTAGATGGGTGTTATAAGAGCAGGATGCTTGTACTGCGTGATGACGGCGTATCTGAATTTCGCTGGCGGCGTAGATGAAGCGTCGCGACTGAAAGGTTGTTTTTTCCTCCGTTTGCCCATCCATACGACCAAAAGCCTTACCTTTGTCTCCCGAACGAAAGACTTCATCGACATTATGATATCAGTGGAAGGATTGGGGGTGGAATTCAACGCCACCCCGCTATTCGAAGACGTATCGTACGTCATCAACAAGAAAGACCGCATTGCCCTGGTGGGCAAGAACGGCGCGGGAAAGTCCACCATGCTCAAGATACTGGCGGGCCTGCAGACACCCACACACGGCACAGTGTCCGTGCCCCGCGGATGCACCACCGGCTACCTGCCGCAGGTGATGGTGCTCAGCGACGAACGTACCGTGATGCAGGAGGCCGAGTTGGCCTTCGAGCACATCTTCGAGCTGCAGGCCGACATCGAACGCATGAACCGCCAGTTGGCCGAACGCACCGACTACGAGAGCGAGGACTATCGCAAACTGATTGAACGCTTCACCCACGAGAACGAACGCTTCCTCCTGATGGGCGGCACCAACTATCGTGCCGAGGTGGAGCGCACCTTGCAGGGGCTGGGCTTCGGCCGCGAGGACTTCGACCGGCCTACCGGCGAGTTCTCCGGCGGGTGGCGCATGCGCATCGAGCTGGCCAAACTGCTGCTGCGGCAGCCCGACGTGCTCTTGCTCGACGAGCCTACCAACCACCTCGACATTGAAAGCATCCAGTGGCTGGAGAACTTCCTCGCCACCCGCGCCAACGCCGTGGTGCTGGTCAGCCACGACCGAGCCTTCCTGAACAATGTCACCACCCGCACCATCGAGATTTCCTGCGGGCGCATCTACGACTATAAGGTGAAGTACGACCGCTTCGTCATCCTCCGCAAAGAACGCCGCGAACAGCAACTCCGTGCCTACGAGAACCAGCAGAAACAGATACAAGACACCGAGGACTTCATCGAGCGTTTCCGCTACAAGGCCACCAAAGCCGTGCAGGTGCAGAGCCGCATCAAGCAACTGGAGAAGATAGAGCGCATCGAGGTGGACGAAGAAGACACCTCCGCCCTGCGCCTGAAGTTTGTGTGCAGCAGCCGCAGCGGAAATTATCCCGTCATCTGCGAGGAGGTGGCCAAGGCATACGGCAGCCATGTGGTATTCCATGACGTCAACCTGACCATCCACCGGGGCGAGAAAGTGGCCTTTGTGGGCAAGAACGGCGAGGGAAAGTCCACGCTGGTGAAGTGCATCATGGGCGAAATCGGCGATTATACCGGGAAGTTGACGCTGGGGCACAACGTGCAAATTGGCTATTTCGCCCAGAACCAGGCACAGCTGCTGGACGGCGAACTCACCGTGTTCGACACGATAGACCGTGTGGCGGTGGGCGATATCCGGCTGAAGATACGCGACATACTCGGCGCCTTCATGTTCGGCGGCGAAGCATCGGACAAGAAGGTGAAGGTACTCTCCGGCGGCGAGCGCACACGCCTTGCCATGATAAAACTCCTGCTCGAGCCGGTCAACTTCCTCATTCTGGACGAACCGACCAACCACCTCGACATGCGTTCCAAAGATGTGCTGAAAGAGGCTATCCGCGACTTTGACGGCACGGTAATTATCGTCAGCCACGACCGCGACTTCCTCGACGGGCTGGCCACCAAAGTCTACGAGTTCGGCGGAGGCACGGTGAAGGAGCATCTTTGCGGCATCTACGACTTCCTGCAGAAGAAACGAATAGAAAGCCTCAACGAATTGCAGACCGCCGCACCGTCCCTGTCCTCTTCCTCTATGGAGGAGAAAGGGGAAAGTACCTCCGCAACGAAAACCGAAACAGGGCTGCCCCCCGCCGCACGGCTTTCCTACGAAGAGCGAAAGGAACTCAACAAGAAACAAAAGAAACTGGAACGCCGCATTGCCGATTGTGAGGCTGAAATAGGACAGACTGAATCCGCCATTGCCATTGTCGAGAGTAAGATGGCTACCCCCGAGGGTGCGTCGGACCTCTCTCTTTACGAACGCCACCAGAAACTGAAAGCTCAACTTGAGCGCGTGATGGAAGAGTGGGAGGCCGCCTCCGTCGAACTGGAGGCATTGAAGAAGTAATCACATTTATTCCTAACATTTTTATATCGTATGAAAAAGAATCATTATTTACCCATTGCCGCGTTCTGCATGGTAGCAGCATCCTGCGGCGCGGGCAAGCAGCAGGCCGAACTGTCGGCCGGCATTCAGCTTGCCAACCTCGACACCACAGCTCTGCCGGGGACAGACTTCTATCAATACGCTTGCGGCGGATGGACGAAGAACAATCCCATCCCGGCCGAATACTCGCAGTACGGCTCTTTCACCATTCTCACGGAGAACAACCGCAAGCAGATACAAGGGCTCATCGAGGAGTTGGCGACCACTCCGCACGAAGCGGGCAGCGTGGCGCAAAAGATAGGAGACCTCTACAAAATCGCGATGGACAGCGTGAAGCTGAATCAAGACGGAGTAGCTCCCATTCAAGCCGAGCTCGACCGCTTGGGCGCCTTGAACGATGCGAAGGACGTATATGCCTTGCTGGGACAACTGCAACGCAAGGGCGTGGTGGCCTACAACATGCTCTACGTCGGCGCCGACGAGAAGAACAGCGACATGAACGCCGTGCAGTCTTACCAGGCGGGCTTGAGCATGGGCCAACGCGAGTATTATCTGGAGAACGACGAGGCCACCTCCCGCATCCGCGACGCCTTCCGCACGCATGTGCAGAAGATGTACCGGCTGGCCGGCTTCGACGAGGCCACCGCCAAGCGCGGAATGGAAGTGGTGATGGACGTGGAGACTCGCCTCGCCAAAGCTTTCCGCTCTATTACGGAGCTGCGAGACCCGCACGCCAACTACAACAAAATGAGCATGGACGAGTTGAGGAAGAAGTATCCTACCTTCGATTGGGACGCTTACCTGTCCGCCTTGGGTATGAACGGCCTGACGGAAATCATCGTCGGACAGCCCGCCTCTCTGAAAGAAGCCGCCGACATACTGCATACGCTGCCTGTCGAGCGACAGAGACTCTACCTGCAATGGAAACTGATTAACGCCGCGGCACCCCGTCTGAACGACGCCATGGTGCAACAGAACTTCGACTTTTATGCCCGCACCATGAGCGGCACGCAGGAGATGCAACCCCGCTGGAAGAGGGCGGTCAGCGTCGTCAGCTCCGCGCTGGGCGAGGCCGTCGGTCAGATGTACGTAGAGAAGTATTTCCCCGCAGCCGCCAAAGAGCGCATGGTGACGCTGGTGAAGAACCTGCAGGAAAGCTTGGGCGAACGCATCCGCAACCTTGCGTGGATGGGAGACTCCACCAAGGTGAAGGCGTTGGAGAAGCTGGCCACGTTCCATGTCAAGATAGGCTATCCCGACAAATGGAAAGACTATTCCACCCTCGAAATCAAGAACGACTCTTACTGGGCCAACATGGAGCGTGCCAACGAGTGGGAGCACGCCGAGATGATAGCCAAGGTGGGCAAACCCGTGGACAGAGAGGAGTGGGGAATGACACCGCAGACCGTCAACGCTTATTACAACCCCACAACCAACGAAATCTGCTTCCCCGCCGCCATCCTGCAATATCCCTTCTTCGACATGAATGCAGACGACGCCTTCAATTACGGAGCCATCGGTGTGGTCATCGGCCACGAAATGACGCACGGATTCGACGACCAGGGCCGCCTCTACGACAAAGACGGAAACCTGAAAGACTGGTGGACAGCCGAAGACTCCAAACGCTTTGAAGAACGCGCCCAAGTGATGGTGAACTTCTTCGACAGCATCGAGGTGGCTCCGGGCGTACATGCCAACGGCCGCATGACGCTGGGCGAGAACATCGCCGACCATGGCGGCTTGCAAGTCTCATTCCAAGCCTTCAAGAAGGCCACGGCAACCGCTCCGCTCGCAGTGAAGGACGGCTTCACGCCCGAGCAGCGTTTCTTCCTCGCCTACTCCGGCGTATGGGCCAACAACATCCGTCCGGAAGAGGTGCTGAAACGTACCAAGAGCGACGTACATTCGCTGGGTAAATGGCGTGTAGACGGTGCACTGCCTCAAATCGGCGCATGGTACGAGGCCTTCAACATCACGGAGAAAGACCCGATGTTCCTGCCAGTGGAGAAGCGTGTCTCCATCTGGTAAGAGAAAGTACGGCACACGATAAGGAATGGGCGGCAGTCTGGCGACAGATGCCGCCCTTCTCTTTTTACGGCTTTCCTAAGTCGAGCCAGGCAGGGACAATCCTCTCTCGCAACCGTCACAAAATCAAGCCTTTCCCTCACCTAATTACCTCCCCTTCTCAGAGGCTTGTGTTTGACGGGAAAGAGGCTTGTGTTTGACGGGAAAGAGACTGGTGTTTTACGCGTAAAAGGCTTGTGTCTGACAGGGTAGGTAACAAGCCTTTTAAGAGTCTCTCCCTACTCCCCCCGATATAGCCGGCAGAGAGGGGCTTTGCCCAACAATGTCAGTTCATCGTTTCGACACCGTGAAAGCTGATACCTTTTGACGTTCGGCACTCGAAGGCCCGCATGCGGCCGAATTTGTCCGGCTCCGCTTCATTTATTGTGTATGAATGTATGTACCAATAAACAAAATATGTAACTTTGCGCATCCGGAATAGACAGATACTTATACACATACTAATTGCGCAAATCCATGTCTGAAACAAAAAGAATCAAAACAGCTCTGGTGTCCGTTTACCACAAGGAAGGTCTGGATGAAATCATCACCAAACTCCATGAAGAAGGCGTGGAGTTCCTTTCAACCGGCGGAACCCGTCAGTTTATCGAATCCATGGGTTATCCCTGCAAGGCGGTGGAAGACCTCACTTCCTATCCTTCCATCTTGGGCGGACGTGTAAAGACGTTGCATCCGAAGGTTTTCGGAGGCATCCTTTGCCGTCGCGGACTGGAGCAAGACAGGCAGCAGATTGAGAAATATGAAATCCCCGAAATAGACCTGGTCATCGTAGACCTCTATCCGTTCGAGACTACCGTTGCCAGCGGCGCCGACGAGCCTGAGATTATCGAAAAGATTGACATCGGAGGCATCTCCTTGATTCGCGCCGCCGCCAAGAACTACAACGACGTGGTGATTATCGCCTCGCAAGCTCAGTACCAACCCTTCCGCGACATGCTGATGGAGCACGGAGCCGTTACTTCGCTCGAAGAACGCCGTTGGTTTGCCAAAGAGGCTTTCGCCGTTTCCTCGCACTATGACTCCGCTATCTTCAATTATTTTGATGGAGAAGAAGGCTCGGCGTTCCGCCAATCAGCCAACAACCAGAAGATGCTGCGCTATGGCGAAAACCCTCATCAGAAAGGTTATTTCTACGGAAACCTCGACGCGATGTTCGACCAGATTCATGGAAAAGAAATTTCATACAACAACCTGCTCGACATCAATGCGGCCGTTGATCTGATAGACGAGTTCGATGATGTCACTTTCGCGATCCTGAAGCACAACAATGCTTGCGGTCTGGCTTCCCGCCCCACCGTTCTACAGGCATGGAACGACGCCCTTGCCGGCGACCCTGTATCCGCTTTCGGCGGTGTGCTCATCACCAATGCCGTCATCGACAAGGCTGCCGCCGAAGAAATCAATAAAATCTTCTTCGAAGTGATTATTGCACCCGATTATGACGTGGACGCGCTGGAAATCCTCGGCCAGAAGAAGAACCGGATTATCCTTGTGCGCAAACAGGCCGCCCTGCCCTCCAAGCAGTTCCGCTCTCTGCTGAACGGCGTGCTGGTGCAAGACCGAGACCTCAAGGTAGAAACCCTTGAAGACCTCAAGACTGTGACGGTGAAAGCGCCTACGACACAAGAAATGGAAGACATGCTCTTCGCGAACAAGATTGTGAAGAACAGCAAGTCGAACGCAATTGTATTGGCCAAAGGCAAGCAGCTGCTGGCAAGCGGCGTAGGGCAGACCAGCCGTGTGGATGCCTTGAAACAAGCCATCGAGAAGGCCAAGACTTTCGGCTTCGACCTGCACGGCGCTGTCATGGCGAGCGATGCCTTCTTCCCCTTCCCCGACTGTGTGGAGATTGCGGGTAATGAAGGAGTGACAGCCGTCATCCAGCCTGGCGGAAGCATCAAGGACGAACTTTCGTTCGAATATTGCAATGAGCACGGCATTGCCATGGTGACAACGGGTTTCCGTCATTTTAAGCACTGATTTTGTAAACAACCAAAAAAGTAACGATAGATGGGATTATTCTCTTTTACACAAGAAATAGCGATGGACCTTGGCACAGCCAACACCATCATTACCATGAATGGCAAGATTGTGGTGGATGAACCGTCGGTAGTGGCGCTGGATCGTCGGACAGACAAGATGATTGCCGTGGGAGAAAAAGCAAAGATGATGCACGAGAAAACGCACGAGAGCATACGTACCATTCGTCCGCTTCGCGACGGTGTGATTGCGGACTTCTACGCTTGCGAACAGATGATACGCGGGCTCATCAAAATGGTGAACAACCGTAGCCACTTGTTCTCGCCTTCGCTTCGCATGGTCATCGGCGTTCCTTCGGGAAGTACGGAAGTGGAACTTCGTGCCGTGCGCGACTCTGCCGAGCATGCCGGCGGACGCGACGTTTACCTGATTTTCGAACCGATGGCTGCCGCTATCGGTATCGGCATTGACGTGGAAGCTCCCGAAGGAAACATGATTGTAGATATAGGCGGTGGCTCTACCGAAATCGCCGTTATCTCTTTAGGAGGCATCGTGGCCAACAACTCCATCCGCATTGCCGGTGACGACCTCACCGCCGATATTCAGGAATACATGAGCCGCCAGCATAACGTGAAAGTCAGCGAGCGCATGGCCGAACGTATCAAAATCAACGTAGGCGCCGCACTGACTGACCTGGGCGAGGATGCGCCGGAAGACTACATCGTGCATGGCCCGAACCGCATCACCGCATTGCCGATGGAAGTGCCCGTATGCTATCAGGAAGTGGCACACTGTCTGGAGAAGTCCATCTCCAAGATTGAAACCGCCATCTTGAATGCGCTGGAGAATACTCCTCCCGAACTTTATGCCGACATCGTACATAACGGTATCTACTTGGCAGGTGGCGGCGCTTTGCTCCGCGGTCTCGACAAACGTCTGATGGACAAAATCAACATTCCGTTCCATATTGCGGAAGACCCCTTGCACGCGGTGGCCAAAGGTACGGGCATTGCTCTGAAGAACGTGGAACGGTTCTCGTTCCTGATGAGGTGACAGACCAACTCTCAATAGCCTGTCGATATGCAGAACCTACTGAACTTTCTCATTAAATACAATTACTGGTTCCTCTTTCTGTTGT
>CAUUOT010000024.1:0-9145 GCA_963546815.1 uncultured Bacteroides sp. | reverse complement strand
ATGTTCGGTTCAACGTCGTATTTTTCTTCCCCCTATAGACAGCGAAGAAAAAGCGAACATGGACCCTCTCTCTTGCGGGATAGAAAAGTGCCGAGAGGCTGGAGATTGTTTATCCGCGTGATGTTGGTGCGCGGTGGCTTTTTCTTTTCCGTGAAAAACGAAACTCTCCCCCTTCACTTGGCCCGTGCGGGGTTTGGCGAAGGGGGAGAGATAAATGAAAGTGAGATTTTCGTTACGACAGGGAGACTATTTCACTTCCCACGTATCGTTTGTCATCAACAACTCTTCGAAGTTGTGATACTTCTTCTTAGCAGATACCTCTTCTATCTGTTCGTGTACGGCGTCGTTGTAGGTAGGTGCCTCTACGTCGCGGATAACGCCGAGGGCAACGGGGAAGTCGGGACCTTCCATCAGCGCAAGCTTCAGCTGCAGGGTGTTATCCATGCAGTGAGCGTCGTGGACGAGGATGTCTTTTTCCGTGATGCCGTTCTCGCCAAGTTTGACCACTTTCAGGCCGAAGCCTTCCTGCGCCAGTCCGTATTCGTTGTTCTCGCCGAAGAGCATCGGTTTGCCATGTTCCAGATAGATAGCGTTCTTGGCGCGGTCTTCTTTCTTGCCTACAGAGTCGTGCGTGCCGTTATTGAAGATGACACAGTTCTGCAAAATCTCGCAGACCGAGGTTCCTTTGTGGGCGACGGCCGCTTTGAGTATGTCCGCCGTTCCCGGTCCGTCGGTAGCCACCGCACGGGCAAAGAAGCGTCCGCGGGCGCCGAAGCAGAGCTCTGCCGGATGGAAAGGGTCTTCTACCGTTCCGTAAGGCGATGACTTGCTGACGAATCCGCGGGGCGACGTCGGCGAGTATTGACCTTTCGTCAAGCCGTAGATACGGTTGTTCAGCAGGATGATGTTCAGGTCGATGTTGCGTCGCACGGCATGGATGAAGTGGTTTCCGCCGATAGCCAGTCCGTCGCCGTCGCCCGAGACCTGCCATACCGTCAAGTCGGGGTTAGCCACTTTGGCTCCGGTAGAGATAGCTGCTGCACGTCCGTGGATGGTTTGCATCGCATACGTATTCATATAATAAGGCAAGCGGCTGGAGCAGCCGATACCGGAAATGACAGCGGTCTGCCAAGGGGCTATGCCGATTTCTGCCATTGCTTTGTGCAGTGAGGCCAGGAAGAAGTGGTCACCGCAACCCGGACACCAGCGTGGTTGTCCTTTCTTATAGTCTTTTGCTGTATATTCGCACATGATGTTTTTTCTTTTAGTCGTTATCGATAATCTTGTTGAAAGCTTCTACCAGTTCGGCCACGACAAAGGGTTGTCCTTTGACCTCATTGAAGCGGTAGGGTGTGAAGTTGTCTATCTTCATGCGCAGATAGCCTGCGAATTGTCCCAGATTCTGCTCGGCAATCACTACCTTTTTATATTTCTTCAGCACGGCTTCGGTGTTCTTGGGCAACGGATTGAGGTAGGTGAAGTGGGCGAGGGCAACTTTTCTGCCTGCCTTCATCATCTCTTTCATGGCAGAGTACAGGTGTCCGTATGTGCCTCCGAATCCTACAATCAGCAGGTCGGCATCATCGGCGCAACCCAGCACTTCTACGTCGGGCACGGGGATTTTGGCAACTTTCTCGGCACGCAGGCGGCACATCAAGTCATGGTTATCAGGGTCGGTGGAGATGGCTCCGGTGTTGCTGTCCTTCTCCAGACCGCCGAGTATGTGCGTGAATCCTTCCTGTCCGGGAATGGCCCAGTAGCGCACGCCCGTCTCGGCATTACGCTTGTACGGCGTATAGTTGTCTTTCATCTCGGCGGGTACGTAGGGCGGTTTGATGGCGGGATAGTCCGACAGTTTGGGCAATTTCCATGCGCCGGAGCCGTTGGCAACGAATCCGTCCGTCAGCAAGACCACCGGAGTCATGTGCTCCAGTGCCATCTTGCAGGCCATGTAGGCGGCATCGAAACACCCCGTAGGCGAAGCGGCTGCGATGACGGGCATGGGGCTTTCGCCGTTCCGGCCGAACAGGGCTTGCAGCAAGTCTGTCTGTTCCGACTTGGTGGGCAAACCGGTGGAAGGTCCGCCGCGTTGCACGTCGAGCACGACCAGTGGCAGTTCCGTGATGACTGCAAGGTTCATGGCTTCCGACTTTAGGCAGACACCCGGCCCGGAAGTAGATGTTACAGCCAATGCTCCGGTAAAGGAAGCGCCGATGGCGGTGGCGCAGCCCGAAATCTCGTCTTCGCACTGCACTGTTATGACGCCCAGCGATTTGTGCTTTGAAAGTTCGTGCAGCACGTCGGTTGCAGGGGTGATGGGGTAAGAGCCGAGGAATAACTTCATGCCCGCTTTCTCGGCAGCGGCGATGAATCCGTAGGCAGTGGCCTTGTTTCCGGTGATATCCATGTACACGCCTGGAACGGTTGTTTTGCTCTCTATCTTGTAAGTATGAGCTACGGAAGCGTGCGTATTGTGTCCGTAGTTATATCCTGCATGAATCACCTTGATGTTTGCTTCGGCCACTTCGGGTTTCTTTCCGAACTTCTCGCGGATAAAGTCTTCGGCAATCTTCAGGTCGCGGTTGAAGAGCCAGCAAACCAGCCCTACGGCAAACATATTGCGGCATTTCAGCATGGATTTGTTGTCCATTCCCGTATCGGCAAGGCAGTCCTTCACCATCTTGGATATGGGGGCGGCGATGACATCTTGTTTGATGCCCATCTCCTCTATCGGATTGTCGGTCTTGAAAGCAGCTTTTTCCAAGTCCGATTTCTGAAAAGCGTCCGTATCCATAATGATGCAGGCGGTGGGTTTGGCGAACTTGTACTGTGTTTTCAGGGCAGCGGCGTTCATGGCCACCAGCACGTCGCATTTATCTCCCGGGGTGTACACCTTGCCTGCGCCGATGTGTACCTGAAAGCCGGAAACTCCCGTAAGCGACCCTTGGGGAGCGCGGATATCCGCCGGATAGTCGGGAAAGGTGCTGATGTCATTTCCCACGGTAGCCGAAACTGTTGAAAAGATGTTGCCGGCGAGTTGCATTCCGTCGCCGGAGTCTCCGGAGAAGCGGACTACCACTTGCTCCAGTTCTTTGACCATCATGTCGTTTGCCATAACTTACGATTTTCTATAGATTATTTTGAGGTTATTGTTTGCTTACGCGAACGGCAAATTTCGCAAAGTAAATCGGATTAACAAAACATTTTTTCGTGAAAATCGGCGGAATACATTATCTTTGTGCCCGCAACGGTCCGTATTTTGCGACAGCAGCCAAGCCTTGGTAGTTCAACGGATAGAACAAGCGTTTCCTAAACGTTAGATAGGGGTTCGATTCCCCTCCGAGGTACGATGACAGAAAGAAGCCCGTGCAGGATAAGTTCCCGCACGGGCTTCTCTTATATAAAAGCAAACATTTCTAACGTGCGTTCGACGAATCGTAATTGTTTGTAATTTGGAGGGGGATACTGTACCCCACGATTGACCCCTTGAGGTACCCCACGAGTGGGGTATAAATACACCTGCCTGCTTATGGATAAACAGAGTTGTTCTTCGCGTTTTTAGGGGTAATTCCGCGCAGGTTCCCATTTGCGTATGCGCAGGCTTTTGCCGGCCGTGCGAGAAAATCCGGCGGACAGCCATCCCAGTGAGGATGGACGGTTACATCCTTTCGGGCACCTCGATGCCGAGCAGCCCCATACCCGAGCGGATGACTTTCGCCACGTTGGCTGAGAGGGCAAGACGGAACCGTTTCACCGCCTCGTTGTTTTCGCGCAGGATGCTGAAGTCGTGGTAGAACTGGTTGTACTCCTTTACGAGGTCGTAGATGTAGTTGGCTATGACGGATGGGCTATAGTCCGTGCCGGCTTGCTTCACCACGGTGGCGAAGTCGGCAAGCATCTGTACCAGGCCTTCTTCTTTCTCGTTCAGTTCGATGCCTGCCTGCAGTGGGGCGGGGAGGAGGATGTTTGCCTCTTCCGCTTTGCGCAGCACGGAGCGGATGCGTGCGTAGGTGTACTGAATGAAGGGGCCCGTATTGCCGTTGAAGTCGATGGACTCTTTCGGGTTGAATGTCATGTTCTTGCGTGCGTCTACCTTCAGTATGAAATATTTCAAGGCTCCCAATCCGACGATGCGTGCGATGTCGTCGGCCTCTTCACGGGTCAATCCGTCCAGTTTGCCCAGTTCGCCGGAAGTCTCTTTGGCGGTGGCAATCATCTCCGCCATCAGGTCGTCGGCATCTACCACGGTGCCTTCGCGGCTCTTCATTTTTCCTTCCGGCAGTTCCACCATGCCGTAAGAGAAGTGTACGAGGCCTTTGCCCCACTCGAACCCCAGTTTGTCGAGCAGGATGGAGAGCACCTGAAAATGATAGTTCTGTTCATTGCCCACTACGTAAATCATCTTATCGATGGGGAAGTCGGCGAAGCGCAGTTTGGCGGTTCCGATGTCCTGCGTCATGTAGACCGATGTTCCGTCGGAGCGCAACAGCAGCTTGTGGTCCAGTCCTTCGGCCGTGAGGTCTGCCCATACCGAGCCATCCTCTTTTCGGTAGAAGAGCCCTTTCTCCAGTCCTTCCATCACTTTCTCCTTGCCTTCGAGGTAAGTGTCGGATTCGTAGTATATCTTGTCGAAAGTGACCCCCATCTTGCGGTAAGTCTCGTCGAAGCCGGCATATACCCAGTCGTTCATCTGCTTCCACAGGGCGCGCACCTCGGGGTCGTTGGCTTCCCACTTCACCAGCATTTCGCGGGCTTCTTTCATCAGGGGCGACTCGGTTTGGGCCTTTGCTTCGGCTTCTTCCTCGTTCATGCCCTGTTTGCGGTACTTGGCTGCCAGTTCTTTCACCTCCGCTTTATAATGTTTGTCGAAGGCCACGTAGTAATCTCCTATCAGGTGGTCGCCCTTCTTGCCGGACGATTCGGGAGTCTCGCCGTTGCCGTACTTCAGCCATGCCAGCATTGACTTGCAGATATGGATGCCGCGGTCGTTGACGATGTTGGTCTTCACCACCTTGTTTCCGTTGGCCGCCAGGATGTTTGCCAGGGCGTTTCCCAGCAGGTTGTTGCGTACATGGCCCAAGTGGAGGGGTTTGTTGGTGTTGGGTGAGGAGTACTCTATCATCACCAGCGGGGCGTTTTCGCCGGCGGGCGTGGTGCCGTAGTGCGCGTCCGCTTGTATGTCGTTCAGCAGTTCAATCCATGCCGAAGAGGCCACGGTGAGGTTCAGAAATCCTTTGATGACGTTGAATGCCGCCACGGCCGGTTCGTTGGCCAGCAGGTATTGGCCTATCTCCTGTGCGGTCTGTTCCGGCCCTTTCTTCGAGAGGCGCAGGAACGGGAAGACCACCAGCGTGAGGTGTCCTTCGAACTCTTTCTTGGTTTTTTGCAGTTGCACCTGTGCGGCGGGCACTTCCTGCCCGTACAGCGATTGGAGTCCGCCTACGACGGACGCCACCAGTTTCTGTTCTATATCCATGGCTTTATCTGTATTTTCAGTATTTTCCGCCGGCAAAGATAATGCAAAAAGGGGAGCGGAGTGAATTTTTTACCAGACAAAAAGGGCGTACCCGCTGTGGGCACGCCCTTTCTTCGTGTTGTTTTTACGGGTTGCTTTTCTTATTTGACAACCAAATCGGAACCGACTTTGAACTTCACCACTTTCTTTGCCGGTATCTGGATGGCGCGTTTCGTTGACGGGTTGATGCCCGTGCGTGCCGCCCTTTTTGCTACGGAGAATGTTCCGAAGCCCACCAATGACACTTTGTCACCGGCTTTCATTGCTTTCACTACCGATGCGATGAATGCATCCAATGCTTTCTTTGAGTCAACTTTCGAAAGGCCAGACTCAGTTGCCATAGCGCTGATAAGTTCCGCTTTATTCATAATACTTCAGTTTTTAGTTAAATAATAGATGTTATGTGATAAATGTCTATTCATTCCGAGGTATGACATCCGCAAAAATAGAGTAATATTTCTCAATATCAAATTAAAAGCATAAAAAAATACGAAGAAAACGCTGAAAAAGAGACAGAGCCGGAAATTTTCTGCTATAAAACAGAAATTATTCGTACTTTTGCGGGGTATAAAGTGCGGGTTTGTTACCGCGGAGACCGAAACAAAACTGATTTTTATGAATACCATACCTACCGTCACCAAGAATCTCTTAATCATCAATCTGCTGATGTTCCTGGCTTCTGTCGTGGCTCAAGGCTACGGCATTGATTTGTCCCGATACTTGGGCTTGCACTTCTTCCTTGCCGGAGACTTCAACGTGTCGCAGCTCATTACCTATATGTTCATGCACGCGGGCTTTGCCCATGTCTTCTTCAACATGTTCGCCGTTTGGATGTTCGGGCGCATTCTGGAGCAGGTATGGGGGCCCAGGCGCTTCCTGTTCTACTACCTGGCGTGCGGCATTGGGGCGGGAGTGATTCAGGAGTTGGTGCAATACGTGCAATACGCCACCGTGCTCTCCGCTTACGACAGTGTAAATACGGGCGCGGCCGTCATTCCGATGGAAGCATACCTCAATCTGATGACTACAGTCGGAGCGTCGGGTGCAGTGTATGGCGTCTTGCTGGCGTTCGGAATGTTGTTCCCCAACCAGCCGTTGTTTGTCTTCCCGTTGCCGTTTCCTGTCAAGGCGAAGTACTTCGTCATCGGATACGCGCTGATAGAGCTTTATGCCGGACTTGCCGACAGTCCCGGTGACAACGTTGCCCACTTCGCCCACTTGGGGGGCATGGTGTTCGGCTTTATCCTGATTACCTACTGGAGAAAAAGGAACGGAAGAGATGACTATCGTTACTGATCTGAAAGAAGCCTTCCGCAGGGGCAACATCCACCTCCGCCTGATTTACGTCAATGCGGCGGTGTTTGTCCTCATCACGCTGGCCGAAACCCTTCTCCTGCTCTTCAACCGCAGCATGGCCGACGTCTTCCGCTGGCTGGAACTGCCCGCCTCGCTTCAGCGTTTCGTTGCCCAGCCCTGGTCGTTACTGACGTATATGTTCATGCACGTGGGACTGATTCATCTCCTCTTCAACATGCTCTGGCTCTACAGCTTCGGCGCGTTGTTCCTCCACTTCTTCTCCGCCCGGCACTTGCGGGGCGTGTACCTGCTGGGAGGCATCTGCGGCGGGTTGCTCTACATGGCCGCTTACAACATCTTTCCGTACTTCGCTTCCCGGACGGACGACTCGTTCCTGCTGGGTGCCTCCGCCTCGGTGCTCGCCATCGTGGCCGCCACCGCCTACCGTCAGCCCGATTACCCCGTACGCCTCTTCCTCTTCGGAACCATTCGCCTGAAATACTTGGCAGGGATAGTGATTGGCGCCGACTTGCTGCTTGTCGGTTCGGCCAATGCAGGCGGGCACATCGCCCACCTGGGAGGAGCCTTGGCGGGCCTGTGGTTTGCCGCACGACTTGCCAAGGGAACCGACTTGGTCAGCTGGATAAACCTGTGCATCGACGGGCCGGCCTCGTTGTTCGCCTCCAGACCCCGTAAACCGCGGATGAAGGTACGCCCCGGAGCAGGCCGACGGCAGGAATACGACGACAACGCCTGCCGCAAAGCCCGCGCCGACGAAGTGGATCGCATCCTCGACAAGCTCAGAAAGTCGGGATACGACAGCCTCACCCCTCAAGAAAAGCAGCGTCTGTTCGACGCCGGCAAGCATTAATCTCATCCCGACTCCGTTATACCTATATATATAATAAGGTGAAACTCTTCGCTCGCATCCTTGCGCTGTTTATGTTCGCGCTCAATCTGCTGTCCGCGGCCCTGCTGCTCTTCGCCACCTACAGCCCCCGCCTCTCGCCGGAAGACTATCCCCTGCTGTCGTGCATGGGGCTTACCTTCCCCGTCTTCCTGGCCATAAACGCGGGCTTCCTCGTCCTTTGGTTCGTCTTGCGCCGATTTCGCTTCGCACTTCTGCCGTTGGGGACGCTGCTGCTGTGCTGCGTGCAGATACGCACCTACCTGCCCGTCAACTTCTCCGCCTCTCGCCCGCCCGAGGGGAGCATCAAGCTGCTTTCCTACAACGTCATGGGCTTTGGTGACAGCGTCCGGGTCGAAGGTGAGAACCCCATACTGACCTACCTCAAGCACAGCGGGGCCGACATCCTCTGCCTGCAGGAGTATGCCGCCGGAGACTCTCCCCGTCACCCCTCGCAGAAAGAGGTGGAACGCCAGCTCGCCGCCTACCCCTATCGTTGCATTCATGCCGTAGGCACTGCCAAGGGCCTCACCAACCGCCTGGCCTGCTACTCCAAATTCCCCATCCTCTCTTCGCGCACCTTGCAGCCGGCCGGCAAGCACAACGGCTCCGTGGTGTGCGAGCTGAAGATAGGCAACGATACCCTCACCCTCATCAACAACCATTTGGAGTCGAACAAGCTGACCCGTGCCGACAAAGAAGCCTACGAGGATATGCTCGACTCACCCGGCAGCCGCAACGTCAAGGGTCGCCTTCGCCTCCTCCTGCGCAAGCTGGCCGAAGCCTCCGCCATACGCTCCCGCCAAGCCCGGGCCGTGGTGCAAGAGGTGGCCGCCTCGCCTCATCCCTACGTCGTGGTCTGCGGCGACTTCAACGACACGCCCGTGTCTTACACCCACCGCGTCATTGCCCGCCCCCTGCACGACGCCTTTGTCCGCTCAGGCTGCGGCCCCGGCATCTCCTACAACCGCAACAAGTTTTACTTCCGCATCGACAACATCCTCACCAGCGCCAACCTCGAGGCCTACCGCTGCACCGTAGACCGCTCCATCAAAGCCTCCGACCACTACCCCATCTGGTGCTTCATCGCCAAGAAGCGCCCTTGAGGCCTTGTCCGCCGGCCCGCCTCTTCCTATATATATAATGTGTAGTGTTTCTGTCGCGGCGATCCTCCGTCCGGTGTGTCGTGTGTAATGTCCTCTGTAATAGATGGATATCCATTCGTTTCTCAAAGGCTTGTGTTTGACTTCTTGAACACAAGCCTTTGACTTCTTAAACACAAGCCTTCTAGATCTTGAACACAAGCCTTTGAGAAGGTCAAACACAAGCCTTTTAGAAGTCGGTTATAATCCTTTGAAATAAAGAGGATTGCGTACTTTTTCTTTTGCTTGCCCAAAAGAAAAAGATACCAAAAAGAAAAGGCCCGG